>JAUNGO010000078.1 GCA_030524475.1 Eggerthellaceae bacterium
ATCATCGTGGGCGGCGTCACCCGCCTCATTCCGCTCACGGGCATCACGTTGCCGTTCGTGAGCCAAGGCGGCTCGTCGCTTCTGGCGGGCTTCATCATCGTGGCGCTGCTTCTGCGCTGCGGCGACGAGGGCACCGGCATCGACAAGGAAATGAAGAGCGCCACCACCGTGTTCTCGGCGAACAGCGTGCTCGGGCGCGTGTCGCTCGGCAAGAACATCACCGGCGCGCTCATCGTGTTCTCGCTCATATTCGCTGCTTTGGTGGCGAACCTCACGCTCATCATGGTGGTGCAAGCCGACGACTACAAGAATATGTCGGGCAACGGCCACACGCTGGCGCGCGAGGCGGAAACCGAGCGCGGCACCATCTCGACCTACGACGGCGTGATACTCGCGCAGTCGGTTAAAAACGACAGCGGCTCCTACGACCGCGTGTACCCGGCGGGCGACTTGGCGGCGCACGTGGTGGGCTACGCGTCGCAGCAGTACGGCACGAGCGGCATCGAGGCCGCCTACAACGACACGCTCAAGGGCCAGGAGAACTACGCCACCTGGGCAGACGCCATCAACTCGCTTGCCGGCGTGAACACGCCGGGCAACGACGTGACGCTCACCGTCAACTCGAAGATCCAGCAAGCCGCCCAAGACGCGCTGCGCGGCTACTCGGGCGCGTGTGTGGTGATGGACCCCGAGACGGGCGCGGTGCTGGCGCTGGCGTCCTCGCCCACCTACGACGCCGCCGACGTGGAAACGCTCATCGAACAGGCGGCGGCAAGCGGCACGAGCGACTCGAGCGCGCTGTTCAACCGCGCAACCCAGGCGCTCTACCCGCCGGGATCGACGTTCAAGATGGTCACGCTTGCCACGGCACTCGAAGACGGCGCGGCGAAGGAAACCGACACTTACGACGCTCCCGGCAGCATGGACATCGGCAATGCCCCCGTGACCAACTTCAACGAAACGGACTACGGCACCATAACGCTGGCGCGCGCCACCGAGCTTTCCTCGAACACCGTGTTCGGCCAGCTCGGCGTGCAGCTGGGGTCGGATCGCCTGGTGGCGGGCGCCGAGGACTTCGGCTTCAACCAAGATCTCGACTTCGACCTGCCGCTTTCCGCATCCCTCATGCCCGACCCCGACGAGATGACCACCTGGGAAACCGCCTGGGCGGCAGCCGGCGAGCCCGTCGGCCAGCACGAAAGCCCCGCGGGCCCCCAGGCCACCGTGCTTCAAATGGCGCTCGTGGGCTGTGCCATCGCCAACGACGGCACCATCATGCAGCCGTACTTAGTCGACGGCATCTACAACGCCAACGGCGAGCGCAGCTTCACCGCCTCGCCGAGCAAGCTCATGCAAGCCGTCACCGCCGAGACCGCCAACCGCACGCTTGAGGTGCTCAAGGGCGTCGTCGAGCGCGGCACCGGCACCGAGGCCGCCATCGCGGGCGTCGAGGTGGCCGGCAAGACGGGCACCGCCGAGTACAGCGACGGGCGCGAGGACGACAGCTGGTTTGTGGGCATGGCGCCTGCCGACAACCCGAAGGTGGTCGTAGTGGTGGCGCTTGAGCACGCGGGCAAGACGGTTTCGGCCGACGCGCGCGCAAAAGAGGTGCTGGAAACGGCGCTTTCCGTACAAGGACTTTTATAGATAGCCGTGAAAACCGCGACAGAGCAGCGCCGCCCCGCTAAAATGGGGTATGCTTGCAAAATCGCATTACATCACAGCTGAAACGAACGAAGAATGTGACTGAAGGAGCTAAGGTGGCAACGCAAGGATCAATGACCGGCAGGGTATTCAGCAGCCGTTACGAGATCGGCGACCGCATCGGCATCGGCGGCATGGCGGAGGTCTACCGCGCGCAGGACAAGGTGCTCGGACGCTCGGTTGCCGTGAAGGTGATGCTGCCCCAGTTCGCCGCAGACCCCAACTTCACGCGCCGGTTTCGCCAGGAGGCTGCCGCAGCCGCCAACCTGCAAAGCCCCTACATCGTCAACGTCTACGACTGGGGTCAAGACGAGGACACTTACTTCATCGTGATGGAGTTCGTGCGCGGAAGCGACCTCAAAACGGCCATCCAGCAGCGCGGCGCCATCAACCAGCGCAAGGTGGCGGAGATCGGCGCGCAGGTGTGCCAAGCGCTCACCGTGGCGCACGGGCAAGACATCATCCACCGCGACATCAAGCCGCAAAACATCATGGTGCAGCCCGACGGCAACGTGAAGGTGATGGACTTCGGCATCGCGCGCGCGAAGAACTCCGTGAACGACAAAACCTCCGCCGTGCTGGGAACGGCGCATTACATCTCGCCCGAGCAGGCGCAGGGCAAAGAGCTCACCGCCGCGAGCGACATCTACTCGCTCGGCGTGGTGATGTACGAAGCGACCACCGGCAAGCTCCCCTTCGACGGGCCCGACGCCGTGAACGTGGCGTTGCAGCAGGTGAAGGACTACCCCGCTCCCCCGAGCGAGATCAACCCCGACCTCGACCCGGCGCTTGAGGACATCATCATGACCGCGTTGGAGAAAGACCCGACGCACCGCTTCGCCACCGCCAACGACATGCGCCTGGCGCTGAACGACTATTTGGCAGGACGCGCGGTTGCCGTAGGCGCAGGCGCCGGCTTCACCGAGGCGCAAACGCGCGTGATCGGTCCGGCGGCCGGCGTGGCGGCGCCCGTCGACAAGACGCAGACGATGCCCGCGGTCGGCGGCGCGTCGGCAGCAGGGCGCGGCGCGACGCAGTACAGCGGCACGAGCTACCGCGCCGAGGAGCCCAAGAAGTCGAAGAAGGGCATCGTTGCGGCCGTTGTGGCGGTTATCGCCATCGTTGCCATCGCCGCCGTGGCGTTTTCGGGGATTCTCGGCGGCAGCGAGAAGAAGGTGCCCGTTCCCAACGTGACGGGCATGACCTACGAGCAGGCCGTCTCTGCGCTTGAGGCGGAAGGCTTCACGATGGGCAAGATCGACTACAAGTACGACGAGTCGGTCGCGGAAGGCAGCGTGATCAGCCAAGACCCGCGCGCCGACAGCGAGCAGGCAGAAGGCGCCAAGGTCAACCTCGTGATCTCGCAGGGCACCGAGCAGCTCACCGTGCCCGACCTGCGCGGTAGAACCGTTGCCGAGGCGCAAAACCTCGTCGGCAGCAACTTCAGCATCAGCTACGTGCGCGGCGAGAACTCGTCGCAGTACGCGAAAGACCAGATCATGGAGCAAAGCCCCGCCGCCGGCGAAAAAGCGGCGAAGGGCACGGTAATCACGTATGTGGTGTCGCTTGGACCCGAGGACATTTCGGTGCCTTACGTGGTCGGCTACAGCGAGGACGGCGCAACGGCGGCGCTTGAGAGCGCAGGGCTCACCGTGGCCGTCGACCGCCAATACTCAAGCACAGTAAGCTCGGGGCTGGTTATCAGCCAAAGCCACAGCTCGGGCACCAAGGTCGACAAGGGAACCACCGTGACCATCGTGGTGTCGCGCGGCGAAGACCCCAGCACCGTTAAGCCCGACCCCGCGTCGAGCAGCAGCGCAAGCTCAAGCGCCAGCTCGAGCGCGTCGTCAAGCGCGTCGTCGAGCGCCGCCACAAGAAGCAGCAACTAGCGCGCGAAGTAAAAAGCCCAGCCGTTTGGCTGGGCTTTTTTAATGAGCGCGGCACACGCTCGACAGAGGCTCGCATTTCGCCGCAAAGTCAGCGAGAAGCCCCGAGGCGCCTTGAATTGCCGTGAAAGCATGAGGAAGCGTACTTCGGTACGCGACGAATGCTTGGAGCGGCAAGGCAAGGTGCCTCGGGGCTTCGCAGCGTCGGCGTGTCCGCCCGTTGCGTCAGCAACGGGCGGAACAACTATCTAATTGAAACGTTGCTCGCGTAGGTGTTTTTGTCTTTCAGCATCACGTCGTGCGCGCCGCCTTCGACGATCGACGTGGACGACACCACAGTGAGCTTCGCCTTCTCTTGCAACTCGGGAATGGTGAGCGCGCCGCAGTTGCACATGGTGGCCTTCACCTTGTACAGCGTAAGCGCCACGTTGTCCTTCAAGGGACCGGCGTAGGGCACGTAGCTGTCCACGCCCTCCTCGAACGCCAGGCTCTTCTTGCCGCCCAAATCGTAGCGACCCCAGTTGCGCGCACGCGCCGAGCCCTCGCCCCAGTATTCCTTCATGTAGGTGCCGTTGATCATCACCTTGTTCGACGGGCTCTCGTCGAAACGCGCGAAGTAGCGGCCGAGCATCACGAAGTCGGAGCCCATCGCCAGCGCCAGCGAGATGTGGTGGTCGTACACGATGCCGCCGTCGGAGCAAATCGGCACGTAGATGCCCGTTTCCTTGAAGTATTCGTCGCGCGCCTTCGCCACCTCGATAACCGCCGTGGCCTGGCCGCGACCGATGCCCTTCGTCTCGCGCGTGATGCAGATGGAGCCGCCGCCGATGCCGATCTTGATGAAGTCGGCGCCCGCCTCGGCGAGGAAGCGGAAGCCCTCAGCGTCAACCACGTTGCCCGCGCCGATCTTGAGGTCGTCGCCGTAGTGCTCGCGCACCCACTCGATGGTCATCTTCTGCCAGTCGGAAAAGCCCTCGGAGCTGTCGATGCACACCACGTCGACGCCCGCCTCCACCAGCGCGGGGATGCGCTCGGCGTAGTCGCGCGAGTTGATGCCCGCGCCCACCATGTAGCGCTTGTGGGAGTCAAGCATCTCGTTGGGGTTCGACTTGTGGGAGTCGTAGTCTTTGCGGAACACGAGCGCCACCAGGCGGTCGTCGGCGTCAACGATGGGCAGCGAGTTCAGCTTGTTGTCCCAGATGATGTCGTTGGCAACTTTCAGCGTGGTGTCGGCGGGCGCCACGATGAGCTTCTCGCGCGGCGTCATGAAGTCGGACACCTTCTCCTCAAGGCTCATGCGCGACAAGCGGTAGTCGCGCTCGGTCACGATGCCGAGCAGCTTGCCGTGAGCCGTGCCGTCGTGCGTGACGGGCATGGTGGAGTGGCCGTACTTCTCGTGCAGCTCCACCACGTCGGCCAGCGTCATGTCGGGCGAGAGGTTGGCGTCGGAGGTGACAAAACCCGCCTTGTAGTCCTTCACGCGGCGCACCATGGCCGCCTGGCTCTCGATGGTTTGGTTGCCGTAGATGAACGACAGGCCGCCCTCAGTTGCCAGCGCAACCGCCATGCGGTCGTCAGACACCGCCGCCATGATGGCCGACACCATGGGGATGTTCAGCGTGAGCGGGCACTCCTCTTCGCCTTTGCGGTACTTGACCAGCGGCGTTTTCAGGCTGACGGCAGTCGGCACGCAGCTGGCGGGCGTGTGCCCCGGTACCAGCAGGTACTCGTTGAACGTGCGTGACGGCTCATCGTAATAATATGCCATGAGGTGTGCTCCTTCGTGATCGGCGGCGGGCGGGAATATGTTGGAACATTGTACTACGCAAGTTGCGGAATCTCCGCAAGTCAAGTGGGGAATTTCAAAATTGGCAGGTAGCGGCGGCGCAGGAGCGGGAAGGGAGGGCGAACGCGGCCACGTCCCCACGTTCGCCCCCGCCCCTTCCCCGCGTCCGCCGCGCTCCCCTACCGGCACGCCTCGAATACGGCAGTCGCGAGGGCTTCGTAGTTTGCGCGCGCGGCATTCGAGTCCGCCGCGTTCGTCATAACGCATATGAGGTAGTCCGCACCTTCGTACGACACGACGCCGCCCTCGCACACGCTGTTGTAGTCGGGATTCGGGTCGGCGCACCACCCCGCCTTGCTCCGCACAACGGCGCCCTCGTATCCCGCGTCCTCCAGCGCATCGCGCAAAAACGACGTCTCGGTTTCCTCGAGCAGCGACCCGAGCCACGCCGCCGTTTCCGTGTTCGTTTCCAAGTAGCGATAGACGCTGAGCCACAACTGCGCCGCCGCGCGAGCCGAATAGGAAGGAAACCATCCGCCCTCGTCCGTTTCCTCCACGCCTTCGCTTACGCCGAGGCGCGAGAGCCAGGCGTCGTACTCGCTGCCGTCGAACGCCGTGCGCAGCGACCCGAACGACGCGTTGTCCGACCAAACGATCGAGTCGTTGATGGCGTCGCGAATCGTTTCCGACCCCGACTGATAAAAACCCGAGCTTGTTTGCTGCCAGCTCGAAATAGGGAAACCGAGCGAATAGATGCCGCCCTCGACGAGCTCTTGGCACACGTAGGCGGCGTAGAGCGCCTTGTAGGAGCTTGCGCCGTAGAACACCTCGTCGATGTTGTACGCCACGCCTTTGCCTGTCTCGCAATTGAGCGCTATAAAACCTACCGACGCGTCGTCCTGCGCAAAAGAATCGAGCGCGGCTTTGATGCTCGCCTCGCTTTTGGCGAAAAGCGTTGGCGCCTCGGCGGCCTCTCCCGTTTCGCTAGACGTGGCGAAGGTGAACATTGCGGGACTTTCGGCGTCCGCGACGGCGGCGAAATCGACGCTGTCGAGCGAGAATGTCTCGCTTATTGAGGAAAACGCGGTGCCGGATACCTTGCCGACGAGCGCCGTTGCCGCCTGACCCGTGCTTGTGGCGGAAGCGGAGTCGTGGTGCGTGGCGCAGCTGACCACGCGCGTAACAAGGAAGATCGCAAGGAGTACGACGACGGCCGCAGCAACAAGCGTGCGCGGCTCGAAGCGCCCAACCGCCGCCTGCAAAGCCGATCCCCCGCGCAGCGACTGGGGCATCATCAGGTCGGCGTACGGCGAGATTGGCTGCAGCGTCGACGACGCATGGGAGCGGGGCGCGCGCTGCGAACGCGTGGAGCGCGGGTGTTGTTGGCCGTTCTGCGTATGCTGCGAGCGGGAAGGGTTATGCGAAGAATGCGACTGCGGGCGCTGTTGTGCGCGGGAAGGACGCTGCGCGGAACGCCGGCGCTGTTGTTGCTGGTGCTGCGACCGGTCTTGCGAGGATCGCTGGCGCTGCTGGTCGCGCCGCGGCTGCTGTTGAGAGCGCCGCTGCTGGTCAAATTGCGATTGGCGAGACGAACGCGACGAGTAGTCGGACGCCGCGCGCTCGATCACGCGACCCGCGTCGCGCTGCGGCTGGTATTGCGGCGAGCGCCGCTGGGTTTGCTGGGGTTGCTGCGGTCGCTGCTGCGACGAACGATGCCGTTGATCGCGATCTTCGACCACGCAATTCCCTCCTATCTTTAAGTGGTTGCATTTTTAAGCCTTTTATCGAATGCTTATGGATG
>JAUNGO010000015.1 GCA_030524475.1 Eggerthellaceae bacterium
GAGGCAGGCGCGTCCCCGCCCTTCGGCAGCGGCGAGCGACGACCCGGCGCTTCGGCCTTATCGCGCGGAGAACTACTCGCTCCGATCTTCCAGCCGCGCTCGGTCTCGCAGCAAAATGCCGCTCGTCTTGGGCGGCGTTGCCGTGCTCGCGGCAGTTATGTGCATCGCGTTTGTGGTCTCGGGCCTGTTTTCGAACGAGTCCCGATCTGGTGATTCTGGCGACACCGCTCAGCCGACGAGCCCCTTGGAGGCTTTGGTTCCCTCCGACAACGAGGCGTCGGCGGTCGTCGACGACGTGGTCATGACGCTCGGGGGAGACCGCGACACCTATGTGCTGGTGGGGGAGGACTACCTCGAGGCGGGCTGCCACGCTGTCGACCCCGAGGAAGGCGACATCACCTCGACCGTCGAGGTGTCGGGATCGGTCGACACCTCGAAGGCGGGCAATTACACGATAACGTACACGGCCCGCACGTCCGACGGCGGACGCGCCGTTGCCGAGCGCACGGTTCACGTGGTCGACTCGTTCGAGTCGTTCGGCGGGAACGCGACGAGCCTTCCCGTGCTCATGTACCACTACGTATACACGGAAAGCGACGCCCCGGCCGACCTCAACGGGAATTATCTGCTTGACACGAAGCTTGACGCCCAGCTTCAGTACCTTGTTGACAACGACTACTACTACCCGTCGTTTCAAGAGGTAAAGGCGTACGCGGAAGGAACGCATACGCTTCCCGCGCGCAGCGTGGTTCTCACGTTCGACGACTGCGAGACGGGCTTTTTGAAGTACGGCGTCCCTTTGCTTGAGAAGCATCAAGTTCCCGCCACGTCGTTTGTGATCTGCAGCGACGAGGACGCGTCGCAGAAGATTCACGACAACGCAAGCCCCTATGTGTCGTACCAGTCCCACTCTTACGCTATGCATCAAGCGGGTTCAAACGTCGGGCGAGGCGGGCGCATCCATGCCATGACGCAGGAGGAAATCGCCGACGACCTGCGGCAGGCCCAGTCGATTTTGGGAACTACCGAGGCGTTCGCCTATCCGTTCGGCGACAACAACGAGCTTGCCCAGGCGGCTTTGCGGGACACGGGCGTGCTTTGCGCGTTCACCATCGTGAACGACCGCGTGTATGTGGGCGACGACCCGACCGTTCTTTCGCGCGTGCGCATCTCGGGCGAATATACGCAGGAGAGCTTCGAGTATTTGGTTGCGCCGAACGCCGCATAGCGGCATGGTTGTGCAAAGGAAGGGTACTTTCGGGGCTTCCCGCACATTTTCGGTATAATAATCAAGTTTTGACGTTGCTTGCGTGAATGCGGAGGCGGGGGCTTTCGCTGCTCACCATAGGAGGACTAGTTTATGGCAGATATGAACGGTGCGCCGCGGGGCCGCCACGTGCGCCCGGGCGCTTCTCAGACGGGGGGAAGCGGGGTTGAGAGCGCTTCGGGTTCTCGGAATCGCGCTGCCGCCCAGCAGCCCCGTCGCTCAGTCTCGCAGAGTGCCGCTCAGCCACGCCAGGGAAGGGCGCAAGGGACGAACAACCCGCGCAACCGCGTTGCGAGTCAGCAGGGAAGGGTTCAGGCAACGCAGCGCGTCGACGCGCGCACGCGCCCGATGAGCGCCTCCTCGGCTTATCGCCAAGAGGGTTTAACCGGGTACGCCCAATCCAATCGCCAACCGGTGAGCACGGCGCAGTACGGCGGTCGAGGCGGTCAGCTGCCGCAGGATCCGTACTCCTTCTCGAACATGAAAAAGAAAAAGCGCAGCAAGGCTCCGTTTATCGTGCTCTCCGTTGTGCTGGTTTTGATTATCGCCGTGGCGGGCGTCGGCTTTACGGCGTATTCGTCCGCCAAGGAACTGAAAGGGCAGGCGAGTTCGGTCGTCACGAGCGTGAACAACATACTGGACGCCGTCAAGGCTCAAGACTACGCGGCGGCTTCGTATTCTGCCCAGAAGGTTTCCGACTTGTCGAGCGACATGGTCGAAGAACTTTCTTCCCCGTTGTGGACGGCTGCGACGTACGTTCCTGTCTACGGCGAGGACGTGAAGGGCATTCGCATGCTGGTCGATGCGCTCGACGACGTGTCGGCGGATGCGCTCGTGCCCCTTACCCAGTCCCTCGAGGCCAATCCGCCGGACGGCCTTATCTCCTCCGACAAGAGGATAAACGTCGAAGCGGTAAGTCAACTGCTCGACGCCGTAGAAACCGCCGCGCCCGCCATGCAAAGGTGCGTCGATACGGTCGAGTCGCTGCCTGAAATGCATATCGAGCAGATCAACAGCATGATTGCTCCCGCCACGGAAAAGATCTCCGGCATCAACGACCTTTTCCAAAAGGCGGCAAGCCTGGCTCCTTTGGCGGAGTCTGTTTTGGGCGCCAACGGCGATCGCACCTATCTTGTTGTTGCCCAAAACTCAGCTGAGATGAGGGCGTCGGGAGGCTTCCCCGGTTCGATGGGAACGCTGCGGCTGCAGAACGGCGAGATCATTCTCGACGACTTTTCCAAGGTGTATGACGTCATGTCGGAAGAAACGCCCGCGTATCTTGGCATAACGGATGTCGAGAACAATCTCTTCGGCGCGAGTTTCATGAACGTGGCGCGTGACGCCGGCATGGACCCCGACTTTACGCGCGTCGCGGAAATATGGGCGGCGGCGTTTGAGGAGAAGAACGGGACTCATGTCGACGGGGTTGTCTCGGTAACGCCGAGCGTGGTTCAGGATATCCTTTCCATTGTTGGGTCCGTCTCGCTTGCCGACGGCACGACGCTCGACGGTTCCAACGCCACCAAGGTGCTCCAGCACGATCTGTATTGGAAGTACCTCTCGGGCACGCCGACGTCGGAGGGCGGCGACATAACGGACGCTCTGTTCGCCCAGGCCGCCGACTTGGCGTTTGAGAAGCTGTTCGCGGGTTTGAACTCCGACACCATGATGAAGTTCGCCTCGTGCATGCTTGACGGCATGAAGGACCGCACGGTGATGTTCTGGCTGGCCGACGACGGCGAGCAAGCGATGCTCGACGACATGGATTGCTCGGGCGCGCTCAACGACGACCCCTCAAAACCCGAGGTAGGCGTATTCTTCTCCCTGTGGATCGGGTCGAAGATGGGCTGGTATATCGACATCAGCAACGAAATTCTGTCATCGACGAAAAACGCCGACGGGTCGTACACGTATCAAGTGAGAACGACCTTCTCGAACACGGCCTCGCAAGACGAGGTGTCTTCGGCGGGCGACTACATCGCTGGTTATCTTGAGGGGTTTGATAGGGGGAATCTGTACCCATGTCTGCACATTTACGCGCCTGCCGGAGGAACCATTACCGCTTTTGAAGCAACGAACGGCGCTCAGTTCTCCGAGGCGCAACACGACGGGTTGCAGCTTTATACCTCTTTCCGACCTGATTTCCGGTCGGGCGAGTCAATCGCTTGCACCTATACGGTAACGACGTCGGCCGAGGCCGAAGAAGAGTTAACGTTTGCGACCACTCCGACGCTGACCAATTACCGATAGCGCTTACGGGTGATTTGATGGAACCGCAATGTGAGGGGAGGGCGCACAACGAGGGGAACCCCTTCCCGGAAGCCCTCCTTTCGGTGGTTGTTCCCTGCTATAACGAGGCCGACTCTCTCCCTTTTTTTGCTGATGAGTTTGCGCGCGTTGTGGGCGAAATGCGCAAGCGGCATAATCTGAGTTTCGAGTTGGTTCTCGTTGACGACGGGTCAAGTGATGCAACGCTTGACGTAATAAAAGAGCTGGCGAAGCGCGACGAAGGTTTTTCCGTTTCGTGGATCTCCTTTTCGCGCAACTTTGGTAAGGAAGCGGCGCTTTATGCCGGGTTGAAGCGGGCGCGCGGTTTTTACGTTGCGACGATGGATGCCGATATGCAAGATCCGCCCTCGCTGCTTCCCCTGATGTACGAGCTGCTGGTCGAGAAAGACTGCGACAACGTGGCGGCGCGGCGCGACTCGCGCAAGGGCGAGCCTCCCATTCGGTCGTTTTTCTCGCGGTTGTTTTACCGCTTGATGCACAAGATGTCGAAAGTCGACATTCCTGACGGGGCGCGAGACTTTCGTCTGATGAAGCGCCCTATGGTGAACGCGGTGCTGTCAATGGGCGAGCGTAATCGCTTCTCGAAGGGTGTTTTCGGTTGGGTAGGATTTAAAACCGAATGGCTGTCGTATGATAACGCCGAGCGCGTGGCAGGCAAGACGAAATGGAGCTTCTTGTCGCTACTAGCTTACTCAATTGAGGGAATGGTGGCTTTTTCTACGGTGCCGCTTTCCATTGCATCGGTTGCTGGTGTTGTGATGTTCGTTCTTGCCGTGCTTTGGGGCGTCTACATTGTCGTTAAAACGCTTTTGTTCGGCGATCCTGTTGCGGGGTGGCCTTCCTTGGCGTGCGCCATACTGTTTGTGGGCGGAATACAGCTGTTGTGCCTTGGGATCATGGGGCAGTATTTGGCGAAAGTCTACCTTGAGGTAAAGGACAGGCCGCTGTATGTCGTTCGAGAGGTAAGCGATGAACAAGGCTTGCGATAGGAGTTTTACGCTCCCTTCGGCGAAGCAGATGTTGTTTTGGGTTGCGTGCTTCGTCCTTCCCGTGCTGATGCTGTGCGCTTTGTCGTGTGCGCGGGGCGTGTATCCTTTCGGCCCCGAGTCGTTCCTTACCGAGGACCTCAAGTTCCAGTATGTCGACTTCTTTTCTTGGTATAGGTCGGTGTTGCTTGGAGACGGGTCTCTTTTCTACATTCCCAATCAGGCGTTGGGGGCAAATGGGTGGGGTTTGTTCAGCTACTACCTTTCGAGCCCGTTCAATTTGCTCGTTGTTTTCTTCGGCGAAGACGACATCACCTTGTTCGCCTATGTTGTTACGGCTTTGAAGCTCGGTTGCATTCAGGTGAGCATGACGGCGTTCTTTCGCCTTCGCTTTCGGTTGGGCCGAACTGCGGCATGCGGCATGGCGCTGTGCTTCACGTGGTCGTCGTGGACCTCTACGCAAATGCGCAACCCTTTGTGGCTCGACATGCTGATTCTTTTGCCCTTGGCTTGCTACGGCGTTTATGTGCTTGTAAGACAGGGGAAGTGGAAACTTCTCGTTTTTTCTCTTGCCGCTTCGGTGATTGTTTGCTGGTACACGGCGTATATGACGATCTTGTTCGCAAGCTTGTATTTCCTGTTCGAAATGGTGGTCTATTCTGACGAGGGGCAGGCCTGGAGGTTCAAGGGGGCTCTGCGAAAAGGTGCCGCCTATGCAGGATGCGTCGTTTTTGCGCTGCTTTTGAGCGCATGGACGTTTGTGCCGACCGTGTGTGCGATGGCGGGAGGGTTGAACGATTCTTTCGTTCTCGAAGACATGCGCTGTTGCTCCAAGTACGACGTTGTCCAAGGCTTCTTCTTGGGCGGATGGCAGCTTGATCGTGTTCCCCAAATGTTTGCCGGCACGCTGCCTCTCGTTCTCTGCGCGACTTTCTTTGTTCATAAGGGTTTTTCCCGCAGGTTGAAGCTGGCGGTTGCTTTGTTCGGCATTGTGCTGGTTGCGAGCGTGTACTTAGGGCCGCTCTATTACGTGTGGTGTGGGTTTAGGGCTCCAAACGGCTTTTATTGCCGCATGTCGGTTTTCGTCGTTTTCCTCATGGTATGGGTGGCCTCGCTGGTGGTGAGAGAGGCTGAGCTGGGGAAGGTTAAGCCCCGATCCGTTGGGTTTGGTGCGGCTGTTGTCTCTCTTGTCGCCGTCGCGTTGTTCGCGCTCAATCGTTTTGATTCCGTCCTTTCGCCTTTTCTTACGGTGGCGTTGTCTGCGTTTTATGCGGTAGTCGTGGCCTTTGCTTTTCCTGCTGGGGATAGGGAAAGGGGTTGCCTTTGGTCGATTGCTCTGTTCGGCGTGGTACTCGTTGAACTTTTTTACGGGGCTTTTCTGGCGTGGGGCTCGCTGTACGTTGGGTACACCCAAGAGCAGCAGGATCGTTATGTCAGCGAGTCTCGGGCGCAGCTTGCTGAGCTGAATGAGTCGGACGACACCGTGTATCGGGTTGACAAAACCTATACACGCGTGGACGAAGTGGCGCTCAACGAGGGGCTTGCACAAGGTTATTTGGCTCTTTCGTCGTACAGCTCTGCGAGTAACATCGATGCGATAAACTTCTTGAACGCGATGGGCTATAGTCGGGAAGGAGAGTTCTCTATGCGCTATGCAGACCCGAACCTGCTCATGGACTCCCTTCTTGGCGTGAAATACGTTTCGACATCCGTGTGTCCGCAGGGCTACGAAGACGTTGGGCTTGCGTCGGTAGCTGAAGGCACGTTCTTCTTTAACCCCCATGCTCTTTCCCTTGGCTACGGGGTTGCTTCGAGCGTGCTTGACGCTGACGTTGACAGCCTGTCGAGCCCCTTCGAGAGGCAGAATGCATTCGCAAGCGCCCTGTTGGGCGAAGACGTCGAATGCTACACGCGCGCCGATGCGAGCCTCGTCGAGTCGAGCGAAGGCGAAAAGACGTGGGAAGTTCAGGTTCCCGAGGGCTCCATCGTCTACGCATACGTGGTGGGGGACAACGACAAGATGTGCTATTTGACGATAGACGACCAAGACCCCATCCTTGAAAACTGGCGTTTTAGGCATGCCGTAACAGCCGTCGGCAGCGCTTCGCAAGGGGAAGCCTCTGAGGTTGCCGTATCCTTGTCGAGCTATTCCGGCGAAAGCCTCACCTGCGAGTGCGAGTTTTACTGTCTCGATGTAAGCGCGGCGGAATCTCTCTTGAACGAGCTGGCTTTGAGACAGGCGGACGTTCTTCGATACGACGGCAACAGGTTCGAAGCCAACTACGCTTCCGACGGGTCGCTGCCTTATGTGCTCGTGTCGATCCCGAACGACGACGGGTGGACGGTTTGCGTGAACGGGCATGAGGTAGACGCGGAAGACGTATGCGGCGGTGCGCTCATGGCTGTTCCCGTCGAGGAAGGCGAAAACGCCATAGAAATGACGTACGTGTCGCCGGGGTTCCGCGCGGGGTGCGTGGTTTCTGTGCTCTCGATCGTCGCTTTTGCGGGGGCGCTTGCTCTGCGAAGGCGCCGCGCGATTTCGCAAGCAACTGTGCAGTTGTGACCTTTTGCCGAATTGCAGGGTTAGGGCTTAAAGGTCGACGTCGTTTTGCGCCCGATCGGTGGCGTTTCCCCTTTTCTTCCCCCGCTTGGTTCTCCCATGTTGCGGGCGCTTCTGCTACACTGGGGAGTGCTTCTTTTGGGTCTGTAGTTGCGGGAGTTGCCTGCGCGTTGCGGGCGCTTCTTAGTCCAAGGCAGATGCGGTCGAAAGGATCCACGTAAGCCGCGCGCCGCAAGAGGCGCACGGTGAGCATGGCGTATCCTAGGGGTAAGTCGCACCGCCCGTTCTAACTTCACGCGGCATGTGGCCGCGGCGGGCGAGAGGGTGAGGCGCGCAAGCGGAAGCCCCAGTGCGCGAGTGTGGGGGCAAAGACTAGGTCAGCCGGAAGAAGCGCGCGGAGGTGGCGCAACGCGGCCCGCTTGGGCGTCGGCGGCCGCCTCCACAGCGGATTGTCAATTCGTTCAAGGCGAACGTAGACGGAGGGACTTGTGGTAAAGCGATTGCGTGTTGCTGCCGTGTGTGCGCTGGTTGCGTGCGCGATGGCGGCGTTGACGGGATGCTCGGCTGTGTCGAGCGTGATGGGCGGCTCAAGCTACCAGCCTGAGCTCAAAAGCGCCGTTGTGTCGACCCCGGCCATCGGGCAGAGCGGCACGTTGCGCGTCGGCGTCGACACCGAGAAGGCGCCGCTGGCGGGCGTCGACTCCAGCCAGAACATCATCGGCATCGACGTGGACGTGGCGGCGGCGCTGGCCGACGAGCTGGGCTTGAAGCTCTCGATCGTTGACGTGGGGTCCGACCCCGAAGGCGCGCTGGCCGACGGCAAGGTCGATCTCGTGATGGGCATCGACTCGCTCGACTCCTCGGGGCTTAATATGTGGTTTTCGGAAAACTACCTGCCCACGGGCGTGGCGTTGATCGCGCTGAGCTCGCAGAACGCCTCCGTGCCCACGGCGCAGTCCTCCCTGCAAATCGCCGCGCAGATCTCCTCGACGAGCGCATGGGCGGTCGACAACGAGTTCGGCGAGAGCGCGCTCGTCTCGGTGAAGAACCTCTCCGACGCCTTCTCTCAGCTTGAGTCGGGCAAGGTCGGCTACGTGGCCGCCGACGCGGTGATCGGCGCATACGCCGCGCATCGCCAGGAAATTGACGCCGACGTGGTGGCGCTCATGACGAACCTCGGCGGTTATTGCATCGGCATCTCGAAGTCGAACACGCAGCTGCAAACGGCGGTGTCCGACGCGTTGTCAAAACTCGTCGACGGCGGCGTGGTGGACGTGGTGGAGTCGAAGTGGTTCGGCAGCGTGCTCGATTTGGCGAGCACCCCTAAGACCGCCGGCGCGTCGTCGAACGTGCAGGGCAGCGACTCGGCGGAAAGCGGCGCCGACGCTGACGCCGCGGAAGGCAATGCCGCGGAGGGCGACGCTGCGGCGGATGGCGCCTCGAGCGACGGCGCGGCGGTTGCCGTGGCGTCGCAGTAGCGGAAACGCAACAGATCAGCGGCGTTGCGGTAAGCGCAGCGGACGCAGCAGAAACGAAAGCGGTCCTCGGGAGTTCCCGAGGGCCGCTGCTTTGTGACAAGGGGACAGGTCGTTCGTCATGCGCGCGCTGGGACGTAGCCCCGTGTTCGCACATGCGCGCGCTGCTCGCTGTGCGCCGCGCATCGTACGTTCGCCGCCTACGACAGGAAGTCCTCCAGAATCTCCTGCTCGGCCTCTTCCTCGGTGAGCCCCAGCGTCATGAGCTTCACGATCTGGTCGCCGGCGATCTTGCCGATGGCGGCCTCGTGCACCAAAAGCGCGTCCTCGCTGGCCGCCTCGATGCCGGGGATCGCCTTCACCTTCGCGCGCCCCATGATGATAGCGTCGCACTGCACGTGCCCGCGGCAGGCCGCCTCGCCGATGACCAGCGGGTTGAACACCTGCTCCGAGTCGTCCTGCGCCACCGAGCGCGAGATCACCTGCACGCTCGAGCCGTCGCCCTTAAGCTCGATCTTCATGTTCGAGGTGGCCGTTTGTTGGTCGTGCGTGAGCAGCTTCTCGGTGAGCACGAGCTTGGCGTCGGCCGCCAGCTCGGCGTTCGTGTCGCGGATGGTCGACGTTACGCCGCGCAGCTGCACGAGCTCCATCTCGCAGGTGGCGCCCTCCTCCATGTACACGTTGGTGGTGGGGTTCAAAATGCGCTCGCCCGTGCCCTCGCCTTCGCCGTAGTGCTTTTCCACGTACACCACGTGGCTGTTCTTGCCGCAGTAGAAGCTGTGGATGCCGTCATGCTCGGAGGCTTGGTGGCTGGCGTTGTGGATGCCGCAGCCCGCCACGATCTTCACGTCGCAGTCCTCGCCGATGTAGAACGTGTTGTACACGACGTCCTTCAACCCCGACTGCGTGACGATGACGGGGATGTAGATGGTTTCGCCCTTGGTGCCGGGTTTTACGTGGATGTCGATGCCGGGGTGGTCGGTTTTGGTGGAAATCTCGACGAACGCCGAGTTCGAGCGCTGCACGAGCTGGCCGTCTTTGCGGATGTTGAACGCGCCTTTCGGCATGCCGTGCAGATTGGCTATCTCGGCGAGCAGGTTCTCGTCGATGGGGGAAAGATCAACTGCCATTATGTTCTCCTTCGTCATGTTCAAGGCTTTCTGTGGCGAGTCGCTAAGCCGCGAAGCACCGAGGCGTTTGCCCTCGAGCGGCCTTAGTGCCGCGTGCGAAAGCGCCGATGCGTGTTGAGGGGCTCAAGCGGCCGCCACGGGAAGCCTTAGCAGGTGGTGGGAATTTCGGTCAAATGCAACTCGGTCGGTTGCGTGAGCGGGCAGCCGTCGATGCCTTTCGCCGCGAAGCCGAGCTTGGGCAGAAGCTCGTCGGGCGTGCCGACCTCGGCCACCTGGCCGTCGCGCAGAAGCACGATCTCGTCGGCCAGCTGGATGATGCGCTCCTGGTGGCTGATGATTACGATAGAGCGGCCGTCGCGCGCGGCGTGGATGTCGCGGAACGTCTCGGTCAGGCGGTCGAAGCTCCACAGATCGATGCCCGCCTCGGGCTCGTCGTAGATGGCAAGCTTCGGGTCGCGCGCCAAAATGGTGGCGATCTCGATGCGCTTCACCTCGCCGCCGGAAAGCGACTTGTCAACCTCGCGCGTGAGGTAGCTGGCCGAGCACAGACCCACCTTCGCCAGGTACTCGTTGCACGCGAGCATGGGCAGCTTCTTGCCGGCCGCAATGTCGAGCAGCTTCTTCACCTTCATGCCCTTGAAGCGGGCGGGTTGCTGGAAGCCGTAGCCGATGCCGAGTTTGGCACGCTCGGTGATCGAGAGGGTGGTGATGTCCTCGCCGTTGAACAGGATCTGGCCGCTCGTGGGCGTCTCGATGCCCATGATGAGCTTGGCGAGCGTCGATTTGCCGCCGCCGTTGGGGCCGGTGATCACGGTGAAGCGGTCGTCGCCGATGGTCAGCGACAAATGGTCGATGATGCGTTTGGTGGCGCCCTCGTCGGCGGGAACGTCGAAGACGAGGTCTTTCAGTTCGAGCATGGGAGTTCTCCGTCTCTTCGCTTGTGTTTCTCGTCGCATTATTGTAGCCGTAAACGCGCAAAAGTCGATGGGTGAATGTAAATGATATAAAACAAGTAACATTTTTGTGCGGCAGAAGGCGGGGAGGGGGAAGGGGAAGACGGCGGGGACGTGACCCTGTTGGCGTTCTTCCGTTCCCGCGTCCCCGTGGGAAGGAGTAGAATGTGACAAACGACCTGTCCCCTTGTCACATCCCTCGCAGAAAGGCTTGCTATGCACGATATCGCACGTATCGCCGCGCGCTGCGGCTTCACCGTAACCTCGGCAGAAGAGCTCCCCGAAATCGAGGGCACCGCCTACGTCATGCGCCATAACGCCTCGGGCGCGCGGCTGCTTTATCTGCGAAACGACGACGCGAACAAGGCGTTCTCCATCAGCTTCAAGACGCCCGCCGCCGACGACACGGGCGTGTTCCACATCCTCGAGCACTCGGTGCTGTGCGGGTCGCGCAAATTCCCCGTGAAAGAGCCCTTCGTGAACCTGCTCAAAAGCTCGATGCAGACGTTTTTGAACGCCATGACCTTCCCCGACAAGACGATGTATCCAGTGGCGTCCACCAACGAGCAAGACCTGCTGAACCTCATGGACGTGTACCTCGACGCGGTGTTTTACCCGGCCATCTACGACAAGCGCACCATCTTCGAGCAGGAGGGGTGGCACTTGGAGGTAGAAGGCGAAGGCGGAGAAGAGACGCGCGGCGAAGCGGCTGCCGAGGGCGCAGTTGCCGACGCCGCGTCCGGCGAAGGCGGGGCTGGCGGCGCCTGTGAAGCCGGCGGCAACGGCGGGGGCGTGCCCGACGCCGCGCCTGCCGCGCCGCGCCTGGCGTACAACGGCGTGGTGTTCAACGAGATGAAAGGCGCGCTTTCCGACCCCGAAAGCATGCTGTACGACGCGCTCTCGGCGGCGCTGTTCCCCGACACCACGTATCGCTTCGAGTCGGGCGGCACGCCGGCGGCCATTCCGACGCTCACCTACGAGGCGTTCCTCGACACGCACGCGCGCCATTACCGCCCCGACAACAGCTACATCACGCTGTACGGCGACCTCGACCCCGAGACGTTCCTCGGCTTCATCGACCGCGAGTACCTGGCGCCCCTGTCGCAGGTCGAGCGCGGGCCGCTCGACGCGAACCCGCTTGAGGCGCAGGCGCCCGTGGTGGCGCGCGGCGTGCAGGTGCGCATGGACACTGCGCCCGAGAACGCGTGCGCGGCGCTGGGCTACGTGGCGGGCAGCATGGCCGACCGCGAGCGCATGGTGGCCGTCGACGTGCTGCTTGACGCTATTGCGGGTTCGAACGAGGCGCCGCTCAAGCGCGCGCTGCTCGACGCCGATATAGCTGCCGACGCCACGGCGTATTTGGCCGACGCGGTGCTGCAGCCGTTCGCCGTCGTGCAGCTGAGGGGCGCGAAACCGGGCGCGATGAGCACGTTCCGCGCGGTGGTGGAGACCGAGGCGCGCCGTTTGGCCGACGGTGGGCTCGACCGTGAGCTGGTGGAGGCGGCGCTTTCCCACGCCGAGTTCGTGATGCGCGAGCGCAACTTCGGCTACGCCGACGGCGTGCGCCTGGCCATGTCGAGCATGGGCGGCTGGCTCTACGACGACGAGGCCGCAACGGCTTACCTGCGCTACGAGCAGGTGTTTTCCGACTTGCGCGCGAAGATTAGCGAGGGCTACTTCGAGCGGCTGCTGCGCGAGCTGGTGTGCGAGAGCGCGCACTGCGCCGAGGTGGAGCTTGTGCCGGGCGCGTCCGACGAGGACGCCGTCGAACGCGCGCGCCTCGACGCGCTGGCGCAAACGTTTGCGCCCGACGACTTCGACGCGGTGCGCGCCGAGGTGGCGCGCTTGCGCGCGGCCCAGAACGCGCCCGACGCACCCGAGGACGTGGCGAAGCTGCCGCAGTTGGCGATCTCCGACATCGGCGAGGCGCCGGCGGAGGGCGCGTACGGTCTGCAGGAGGGCACGCCGCTTGCCTGCTTGCGCCACGACATTCCCACGCACGGCATCGCTTACTCCTACCTATACTTCGACCTGGGGCGCTGCACGTTCGACGAGCTGCCCTACGCCACGGTGCTCGCCATGATGCTCGGGCGGCTCGACACGGCGCGCCACACCGCCGCGGAAATCGATACGCTCGCGCAGAGCAAGTTGGGAAACTTAAGCTTCTTCACTGAGGTTCACGAGGACGCGCGCGACGCCGACGTGTTCGCGGCGAAGTTTGTGGCGAGCTCCTCGGCGCTTTCGAAAAACGTCGAGCACATGGCGCTTATCGCCAACGAGGTGCTTCACGAGACGGACTTTACCGACCACGAGAAGATGCGCGACATCCTCATGCAGAAGCGCGTGGCGATGGAGCAGGGCTTCGCGTCGGCCGGCCACAGCGTGGCGATGGCGCGCGTGGCGTCGTACTACCTGCCGGCCGCCGTGGTGCGCGAGCAGATGGGCGGCATCGGGTTTTACGGGTTTTTGCGTGACTTGCTGGAGAACTTTGACGAGCGTGTCGACGACGTGGAGCGGCGCCTGCGCGAGCTGACGGGCCGCCTGTTCGTCGACGACACGTGTCTGCTTTCGTTCGCGGGAAGCGACGAGGACATGGAGCGCTACTGGGCCGTCGGGCGCGACCTGGGCCGCTTTGAGATCGATTCCGCCGCCGCTGCCGCGCACGCGGGACGTCTTAAGGTGCCTGCCCCGCGCGACGCGCACGAGGCGCTCGTCGTGCCGACCGACGTCACGTTCACGGCGGTGGGCGCCGACCGACGCGCGCTCGGCGTGCCGTATGCGGGCGCGTGGCTGGTGGCCACGCACGCGCTGTCGTACGACTATTTGTGGAACGAGGTGCGCGTGAAGGGCGGCGCGTACGGCGCGGGGTTCCAAGCCACGCGCGCCGGCTCGACGCGGCTGTACTCCTACCGCGACCCGCGCGTCGACGAGACGCTGGCGCGCTTTGCGGGCGCGGGCGCCTGGCTTTCCGCGTTCGACCCCGACGAGGCCGAGATGGCGGGGTACGTGGTGAGCACGGTGGCGTCGATCGACTCGCCGTTGAAGGCGCGCGAGCTTTTGCGCCGCCAAGACGGCATGTACCTGGCGCACTACGCGCCCGAGGAGCGCCGCCGCGTGCGCGAGCAGGTGCTGGCGTGCACGCCCGTCGACGTGCGGGCGCTCGGGCAGGCTGTCGAGCGCGTCGTGGACGAGGGGCACGCCTGCGTTGTAGGCAACCGCGCGATCATCGAGCGCTCGACGGCGGGTTGGAACGTCGTGGACGTGATGGGCTAAGGGAGTGGCGTGAACGCGGAGGCGGGGGGCGAACACGGGCCACGTCCTCGTGTTCGCCCCCCGCGTGTTCATCAGCGTTCGCCCCTTCCTTGTTGCGCGTGCGAAAAATCTTTTCCCCGTGCGCCGCTTTCCGTGTTACACTAACGGGTGACCCGAGCGAGAAAGGCTCTTTTCGTGACCAACCTGCAAGCGCATATTTCTATCGACGCAGCGAACGCGGCTCGCGTCGTGCGCGCTTGGTGGTGGTGCAAGAAGAGTTAATCGGGTTATCGAAAGCATCATCTTGCACGCATACGCAAATGAGACCCTCGGTAATCCGAGGGTCTTTTTCGTTGCGGAAGATGGGCGACCGGTCAAGCAAAACAGCATCCTTTCGCAGCGCGCAAGACGAGGCGCTCCCTGAAAGCACCCGACGTGGCACGCGGCGCGTCGGGCAACCAAGTGAAAGGACGTACCATGACCGACCAAGCGAACGACCAGGCAACGCGCGCGGCAGCCGCGGCAACCCAAGCGAACGACCAGGCGCCTTACCGCCTCTACCTGCGGCAAGACCAGATTCCCACGCAATGGTACAACCTGCGCGCCGACATGCCCGAGCCGCCCGAGCCCATGCGCCTTCCCAACGGCGCGGTGGCGCGGCCCGAGGATATCGCGCCGGTGTTCTGCGACGAGCTGGTGCGCCAGGAACTCGACGACGTCACGCCCTACGTCGACATCCCCGAGCCCGTCATGGAAATGTACAAGGTGTACCGCCCGAGCCCTCTGTGTCGCGCCTACAACCTTGAGCGCGCGCTGGGCACGCCCGCGAAGATCTACTACAAGTTCGAGGGCAACAACACCTCCGGCTCGCACAAGCTGAACTCCGCTATCGCGCAGGTGTACTACGCCAAGGCGCAGGATCTGGAGAAGATCACCACCGAGACGGGCGCGGGCCAGTGGGGCACGGCGCTTTCCGAGGCGGCCGACCACTTCGGCGTGGACCTCGACGTGTTCATGGTGAAGTGTTCCTACGAGCAAAAGCCCTTCCGCCGCTCGATCATGCAAACGTTCAACGCCACGGTGACGCCTTCGCCGTCCGACACCACCGAGATCGGCAAGAAGATGCTGGCGGAGCATCCCGACTCCACAGGCTCGCTGGGCACCGCCATCTCCGAGGCGGTCGAGCGTGCGCTGAACGTGCCGAACAACAAGGGCCGCTACCAGTTGGGCAGCGTGCTCAACCAGGTGGTGCTGCACCAGTCGATCATCGGTTTGGAAAGCTATATTGCGATGGAGGAGCTCGGCGAATACCCCGACATCGTGATCGGGTGCGCGGGCGGCGGCTCGAACCTCGGCGGCCTGATCGCGCCGTTCATGCGCGACAAGCTGCGCGGGGAGCGGCCTGACACGCGCTTCATCGCCGTTGAGCCCGCCAGCTGCCCGAGCCTCACGCGTGGCAAGTACGCCTACGACTTCGCCGACACGGGCCAAACGTGCCCGCTGTGCAAGATGTACACGCTCGGCAACGGCTTTTTGCCGAGCCCCGACCACGCGGGCGGCCTGCGCTACCACGGCATGAGCCCCATCGTGAGCAAACTCAAGCACGACGGATATTTGGAGGCCATGGCGGTGAAGCAAACCGACGTGTTCGGCGCCGCCGAGGAGTTTGCCCGTCTGGAGACGATACTGCCCGCCCCCGAGAGCGCGCACGCCATTTACGCGGCGATGGAGGAGGCGAAGAAGTGCGCCAAGACGGGCGAGGCCAAGACGATCCTCTTCGGGCTCACGGGCACGGGGTACTTCGATATGTACGCCTACGAGGCGTACAACAACGGCACAATGGTCGACCATATTCCCACCGATGAGGAACTTGAGGCGGGCTTCGCCACCATTCCGCATATCGAGGGGTTGCAATAGGAAAAGCCGCCGGGGATGCCGCCTCGCATACGTGCGGGGCGGCATGACAAGGGGACAGGTCGTTTGTCACATTGCGCGGGAGCACGCGGGTGAACGTGTTCACCCCTTCGCTCCAGCCCCCCGTGTTCACTCGTCGTCACATTGCAGAAGGCGTGGGCTTTTGGGCTGTGTCGTGCCATGTGGGCTATAATTGTCGGGTGATTTTTCGAGCGGAAGGCGACGCGTATGGCCGACGACATGAAGTTCTCCCACATAACCGTCACGACCGACGACGAGGACGACGTCGTTATCCAGGCGGGCAAAAAGGCGCCCGCAAGCGTTGCGCCCGATCGGGCGGCAACCGAGGGTGTGGCGGCGGGCGCGGCGGAAACCGCGGAGGCCGCGCCTTCGCCTTCGTCGTCGACGCCCGTTTCGGGAGTGTCGACGAAGGTCGCCTCGGAAGCATCGCCGACGTCCGCTTCCGACGCTTCGACGGCGTCTGCCGCTGCAGCGCCCGCCCAACGCGCCGCAGGCGTTTCCGAGCCTTCCGGCGCGCCGAAAGATACCTATCACGCCACCACACTTGAGGACATCGAGAGCACGAAGATGTCGCTTACTCAGAAGGTGGTTATCGCGCTTGCGGTGCTCGGCATTGCCGGGTTCGCCGTGTGGTACGCGCTGGCTTGATGCCTGAACGCAGGAACTCAAACGCAGTCGGAAAGGAGACGCTTATGCCGCGTCATCGTCGTGACGATCAGAATAGATTCGATGCCGATGAGGGCAATGCCATAGGGCTGACGCGCGCGTTTTCGCCCATTGAGGACGACGAGTTCGTCGACGCCGACGCCATGCACGGCGCGCTCGATCCCTTCGAGACGGTGCCCGCGCCTGTGCCTGAGCCGCCCCTCGACGCCGAGGAACTGACCGCAGCCGACGTCGAGCGTGCGAAGAGCCGCAAAGCGAAGCACGCGCGCCACGCCAAGCCGTCCGCCGGATCGCCCACTGCCGCCGATGCCGCAAGCCCCGCCGACGCAGGCGCCGACGCGACGAACGGAGCGGGGCAGGGTTCGTCCGCGCCGTCGTTCACGGCGTTTTCCGACGAGGCATCTTTTGCCGCCGACGAGACGCCCGCCTACTTGCACAAGTCGAAGCGCATGAGGCGCATCCTTCTTGTGGTGATCGCCATTCTGCTTGTGCTGCTCGTGGCGGGCGGCGTTGCGGTGTGGCAGCTTCTCCAGGTTGCGCAGACGGCGGCGTCCCAGCAGGCGCAAAACGTCACGCAGGAGGTCGGCGCCATCGAGGGCGACGAGGCGAAGGACGCCTCCACCGCCACGGCGAAAACCACCACGGTGCCCGACCTCGTGTCGCTTTTGGGGCTTACCCAAGACGAGGCGGTCGCGCAGCTTGCGCACGGCGCGCAGGTCACCAGCACGCGCGAGGTGAACGAGGAGGGCAACCCCATTAAGCAGGACGTGCGCGTGGTGCTTTCCGCCGAGCCCGCCGACTCGCGCTCGGGCACGCCCACCGTGTATTTGGGGATCGACGAGGAGGGGCACATCGTCCAGGCGGGCTACTCCACGTCGACGTCGTCTTTGGGCTACGGCTCGCTGAGCTTCACCGACGCGGTGCTCAACGAGTCGGTGATCGAGAAGACACTCTCCGAGGCGGGGCTTTCCGTCGAGGAAGGCACGGTGTCGCTGCCCGAGGACAAGACGGCCTACACCACGTACGCGAGCGACGGCGCCACCAAGACGAAGGAGTACTGCTCGTTTGAGGGCGAGGCCCAGGCGAACGGCGGCGCGCACGCGTGGTCGGCGGTGCTGTCCTACGACTACGCCATGGCGAACGCCACCGGAAACCTCGCCGACACCATCCGCACCATCTACGTGTACGTGAACGCGTAGCTTGCGAAGCGGACGGGGCGCGCGATGCGGCTGCGCCCTTCGACACGCGCGCCCGTTTCGCTTTTTCTGGCGAAGCGGGCGAAAATTCCCCTTGCGCGGCGCTGTTTCCCGCGCTATACTATGCAAGCTGTTTTAACCAAGCGAGGAGAAATCCTCCACCTGTTTCGGCGCTTTCGGCTGCTGATGGGTTGTTTGAATACGAATCACGCTTGTGATTGTTTGCAACGACCCGCACGCCTTGCGCCTGCGGGTCTTTTTATGTGCACGTGCACAGAAGGAGGTGAGCGCGATAGCTGCTCAAGAGCCACGGCTCAACGACGAGATCACCGTACGTGAGTGCCGCTTGATCGACTTCGACGGAAACCAGATGGGAGTGTACCCCACCTCGCAGGCCCTGCGCATCGCTGAGAGCGCCGGTCTCGACCTGGTGGAGATCGCCCCGAACGCCGCTCCGCCCGTGTGTCGCATCATGGATTACGGCAAGTTCAAGTACGACCAGGCCATCAAGGCCAAGCAGGCGCGCAAGAACCAAACCAAGATCGAGATCAAGGAAATGAAGTTCCGCCCGAAAATCGACGTGGGGGACTACACCACCAAGAAGAAGCACGTGCTTCGTTTCCTCGACGCGGGCAACAAGGTGAAGATCACCATCATGTTCCGCGGTCGCGAGATGGCCCATCCGGAGCAAGGTCTTTCCATTCTGGAGCGCCTCGCCGACGATCTCAAAGACGTTGCGGTCATTGAGAACCAGCCTAAGATGGAAGGCCGCAACATGCACATGCTCATCGCTCCTTTGCCCGCAGCGGCAAGGAAGAAGAAGGAAACCGAAAAGCAAGAAGGGAAGGACGAGTAACATGCCTAAGATGAAGACCCATCGCGGCACCGCCAAGCGCTTCCGCGTGACCGGATCCGGCAAGATTATGCGCGCCAAGGCGTTCAAGAGCCACATCATGACCAAGAAGAGCCAGAAGCGCAAGCGCAACTTCCGTCACGAGACGGAGCTTGCCAAGGCCGACAACAAAGTCGTGGCGAAGAACCTCGGCATTCGCTAGTTAAAGGAGTGATTCAGATATGGCTCGTGTAAAGCGTTCCGTTCACGCACGCAAGAAGCGTCGTACCGTCCTTAAGCGCGCCCGTGGCTACTACGGCGCGAAATCCCGTTCCTACCGTGCGGCGAAAGAGCAGGTCCAGCACTCGCTGCAGTATATGTACCGCGACCGCCGCAACAAGAAGCGCGAGATCCGTCGCCTGTGGATCACCCGCATCAACGCGGCTGCCCGCATGAACGGCCTGTCCTACTCGGTGTTCATGAACGGCCTGAAGAAGGCCGGCGTCGAGCTCGACCGCAAGGTGCTTGCCGACATGGCCGTGAACGACCCGGCCGCGTTCGCCGCGATCGTCGAGGTTGCCAAAAAAGCTCTGGCATAATTTGGTTCCGCTTGCCCTGACGGGACAAGCGGAACCGCTCGACGCTGCGAAGCCCTGAGACATTTCGCCTAGCCCCGTGTTTTGACCACGGCGCGTACCGAAGTACGCTTGGGTCAAAGGCGGGGCTATTCGAAACGCCTCAGGGCTTCTCGCTGACGTATACGTTCGACCTGGGACAAAGAGAATGCAAAAGAGGGACGATGCTTGCATCGTCCCTCTTTTTGTGTGCTGATGTAGCTTGAGGTGAACCGGGCTACGTCCCCGTGTTCACCCCGTGCGCTCGTGCGCTTATACGGCGGCTTCGAGCTTTTTCGCGATGGCGTCGAAGGCGGCTTCGAGGTCTTTGTCGTCTTCTTCCTCGTCGTATTCCTCGTGCATATGGCAAAACGACACGGCGCCCATGAGCGTGTGGTTGATGTAGGAGTCGAGCACCTCGCGCGGGCTGCCCTCAACGCCGGCGACGACCTCAACGCCCGACGCGCACAGCTCGTTCGCCATGTCGTAGTCGATGCCGCCCGAGATGATGGCGTCGAATCCGAGCCCTAGGATAAGCTGGGCGGCCTCATGGCTTGTGATGCCCATGTTGGGCAGGTTCCTGCAGTTGGTGACGATGCCTTTGTCGACGGTGTAGCACATGAAGCTATCGCAGCGCGCCGCGTGCGATGAGATGTCCAAACCGTCACAAGCAACAGCTATCTTCACGTTTGTCGTCCTTTCCCCCAACTTACCAACTGTAACGATAACCGCTCTACAGGGGAAAACGAACGGCGCAGCGGCGAGCGGACGCGCGGGGGCAGGTAAACGCCCTTGCGCGTCGCTCAGGGCGAGGGGAGAGCACGCACGGGATGAACGTGCCGCTTGCTTGGTTTGCGAGCTTGCATCCGCCGCGCGAGCGCTAGCGGGCGCGGCGGCGTTTCTCGGCGACGGCGGCGCGGTGGGCGCGCCCGGGACGCATATCGGCGCCGGCGTTGCGCGCGGGACGTCCGCCGCGCGTTTCGGCGCGCGAAGCCTTCGCCTTTGGCTTTGCGGGGGATTTGCCCTGGGATTTTGCTTTGCCTGCGGCTTTCGGACGTGCGCTCGGCTTTTCGCCCTGCGCCTTGCTTGTGCCAGCTTGCGCGTTCGCCTTCGCGCCGCGCTTCGCCTTCGCATCCTTCGCGCTCTTTGCGTTCGCCTTGCCCGCGCCTGAGCCTGCTTTCGCGCTTGCTGCACGCTCCTCGCGCGCCTTTTCCTTCTTGCGCTCGCGCTTCGCCAGCTCGCGTGCGGCCTGCGCCAGCTCGGGGTCGCGCTTGGCGGCGGCCTGCGTGGCTCGCGCGGCGGCCTCGGCGGCAGCGGCCTCCAAATCGAAGCCGGAAACCTCGATCTCGGGGATTGTCCGCTTGATGAACTTCTCGATGGCGGCAAGGTCGGCGGCGTTCTCGGGGCTCACGAACGAGATGGCGCAGCCGCCTTTGCCCGCGCGCCCCGTGCGCCCGATGCGGTGCACGTAGTCTTCCGCCTGCGTGGGCAGGTCGTAGTTCACCACGTAGGACACCTCCTCCACGTCGATGCCGCGCGCGAGCACGTCGGTGGCCACCAAAACGTCGGTGGTGCCGGCGGCGAAGTTGTCGAGCGCGCGCTTGCGCTGGTTCTGCGAGCGGTCGGAGTGGATGGCCTCGGCGGTGAAGCCCGCGCGCTTGAGCTTGCGGCACGCCGCGTCGGCGCGATGGCGCGTGCGCGCGAACACGATCACGCGCTTGGCCCCGCGCTCATGCAGAAGCGCGATGAGCAGGGCGGGCTTTAGCGTGTGAGGCACACGCGCCACGTACTGCTCCACGGTGTCGGCGGTCTCGCCCTTCACGGCAATCTGCACGATGGCGGGGTGTTTAAGCATCGAGCCCACTTGCCCGAGCACCGACTTGTCGACGGTGGCGGAGAACAAAAGCGTCTGGCGCGACTTCGGCGTGGCGTCGACGATGCGCGTGACCGAGGGCAGAAAGCCCATGTCGAGCATACGGTCGGCCTCGTCGAGCACGAGCGTTTCCACCGCGCTTAAGTCCACGGCCGCTTGCCCCATGAGGTCGAGCAGACGCCCCGGCGTGGCAATGAGCACGTCCACGCCGCGCTCGAGCCGTTGGATCTGCGGAATGAGCCCCACGCCGCCCACGACGCTGGTTACGCGATGCCCCGTGCGCTTGCCGATGGTCGCGCATACTTCTTCGATCTGGACGGCCAGTTCGCGCGTGGGCGTGACCACCAGCACACGCGGGCGCTTCGGCTTCGCCTTCCCGCCGCGCGTGCGCAGCTTATCGAGCGCGGGCAGCGAGAACGCGGCGGTTTTCCCCGTGCCGGTTTTGGCGGCGGCGATGATGTCGCGCCCCGCAAGCACAAGCGGGACGGCTTGCTCCTGCACGGGCGTGGGGCGGGTGTAACCCAAATCGTCGACGGCTTCAAGGGCGGTTTTCGACAGGCCGAGTTCGGCGAAGGTGGTCATAAGCGTGAAGTTCCTTTCAATGGCGCAGCGCGGGCACCAAACGGGTGGCGCGCTGCCGCGGGTCGGTTGATGAATCAGCGGGTGTGGGCAGGTTTGCGTCCCCAGTAAAAGTGCAGAAAGTGCTTGCGGCGCAGCACCGCGTCGCGCGACGGCTCGGCGGCGGCGAGCTCAAACGTCGCCCGCGCGATGTCGAGCGCGGCGTTGGGCCTGCGCAGAAACGACGCGTTGACGAGCATGGCCTTGGTGGACTCGGGGTGCTCGTTCACGTGCCGCAGCGTGTCGACCAGCTCGCGCGCGGTGGTCACGTGCAGCGCGGCGCCGGCGGCGGTGAGCATGCGCACGTTCGCCTTCTCCTGCCCGTAGGCACGGCCCATGAGGATCATCGGCACGCCGGCGCACAAACACTCCGTCACGGTGAGCCCGCCCGACTTGCACAGCACCAGGTCGCTTGCCGCCATGAGCGCTGCCATGTCCTCGACGTATTCGAGCACGGTGACGTTCGACAGGCCGTGCTCGGCGGCAAGGCGCCGCACGTGCCGCGCGTACTCGGCGTTGGTTCCCGCCACGACTACCAGGTGCATGCTCTCAAAGGAGTGCAGGTAGGGGATGAGCTGGTCGAGCGACTCGCGGAAGTGGACGTAGGGACGCGGCAGCTTGGCACCGGCGAGCGCGAGCACCACGCGCGCGTCCTGCGGCAGCCCGAAACGCTCGCGCGTGGTAGTGCGGTCGTAGGTTTCGCGGAAGGCGGGGCGCGTGGGGATGCCCGTGATGAGGATGCGGTCCTCGGGTATGCGGCGCGGGCGCAGCGTTTCCGCCATGTACTCGTTCGCCACGCAGAACAGGTCGGTGTGCAGGTGCGGCCACAGCCCCTCGATCTCGTAGTCGGTGGGGACGCACAGGATGGGGAAGGCCATTCCCGTGATCATGCGCGCGCTCACGGCCACGTTGGCGGCGGTGATGTGGGTGCACACGATGGCGAGCGGGCGCGTCTTGCGCACGTATTCCACAAACTTGGGGTACATGACGCGCGCCCACACCGTGCCGCCCGCCCACAAGAGGCGACCTGTGAGCGTATAGCGCCAGGTGAGGTCGTAGACGGGGCGGGTGAAGCCGGTGAACATGGAGGCGGTTTTGTCGCCGTCGAACACGATGCGCCCGAACTCCAGGATGTCGAGAACCTCCACGTTGAGGTCGGCGGGCGCACTAATGCCGAGCGCCGCGGCCTCCTCGGCGTTGTCGCGCACGAGCTCGAGCGCTTGCCCGACGGCGTTCGCGGCGCTGCGATGCCCCGAGCCCACCGACGCGTGCACGACGAGCACGGTCGGGCGTGCGTCGACGGGGCGCTCGTCGGTTGCGCGCTCGTCGGACGGGCTCGCGCCGGTCGGGCGGGCGTCGCACGCGCGCGCCTCGACAGGCGCGACGAGTCCCTCGGCTGCGCCGGGCGTGGTGGGTGTTGCGTTCTCTTCCATGCACCCATGATAGCCCAAGCGCGCACGCCAGTGCCGCTTGCGTCGACAACTGCATGGAATAAGCGAGATATCGGTGGCGTGCGCGGGGCATTTCGGTTAAAGTAGCGAAGATTGCGCATATCGTCGAAGGAGCGTTTTCCGTGGAAACCCAAACCATCGAATTTGACAGCGCCGAGCGCGACGCGCGCGTGGCGGCGGCCCGCCGCGGCGCGGGCGTGGCGGTGCTCGTGCCGTGCTACAACGAGGCGGTGACCATCGCCAAGGTGGTCGACGACTTCCGCCGCGTGATGCCCGAGGCAACCGTGTACGTCTACGACAACAACTCCTCCGACGGCACGGCGGCCATCGCGGCCGAGCACGGCGCGGTGGTGCGCCACGAGAGCCGCCAGGGCAAGGGCAACGTGGTGCGCTCGATGTTCCGCGAGATAGACGCCGACTACTACCTGATGGTCGACGGCGACGACACCTATCCCGCCGAGGCCGCGCCCGACCTGGTGGCGCCGCTTGCGGAAGGCGTTGCCGACATGACGGTGGGCGACCGTCTCTCGAACGGCAGCTACGGCGAGGAGAACGATCGCGCCTTCCACGGCTTCGGCAACAACCTGGTGCGGTGGCTCATCAAGCTGATCTACGGGTTCGCCTTCGACGACGTGATGACGGGATACCGCGGCTTCACGCGCGCCTTCGTGAAAACCATGCCCGTCATGTCGGCGGGTTTCCAGATTGAGACGGAGATCTCCATCTGGGCGGTGGACAGGCGTTGGCGCGTGGCTGACGTGCCGATCGATTACCGCGACCGCCCCGAGGGGTCCGAGAGCAAGCTTTCCACGTTCGGCGACGGCGCGAAGGTGCTCATGGCCATCGCCAGCTTGTTCAAAGACTGCAAGCCCTTGGCGTTTTTCGGGTGGCTGGCGCTGCTGTTCCTGGTGCTGGGCCTGGTGGCGGGCGTGCCGGTGATCGCGGAGTTCGCGGCAACGGGTCTGGTGAGCAAGATGCCGAGCGCGGTGCTGGCGGTGGCGCTCGTGATCTGCGGGGCGCTCTCGTTCACGGCGGGGCTTATTCTCGACACGGTGGCGAAAACTAACCGCAAGTCGTGGGAGCTTGAGGTTTACAAGGTGTACGGCGTGCGGTAGCACGATGTGCGCGTTGCGGTGCGGCGTGTGGTAACGCGGTGCGCGCGTTGCGGTGCGGCGCTCGATGCGTGGGCGTGCGGTAACGCGGTGCGCGCAGCACGTCGGGCGTGGTTTACGCAGCGTATGAGCGAACACGACGTGCGCATCTGGTTGGGAGAGGGGAATCCGAGAGAAGCGGCGCAAGATGGTTTCCCGGGAATCGCCAGCCAAAGCGTCCTATGGACAGTTGAACTCGCGCCGCCTTTCAGAAGAAGCGTAGCAGAGAAGCGTCGAGATCATAAGTCCTGATTTGGCACGCGAACTGTGGGATAATACCCATGGGTGTTCAAGTTGTATGTAAATGAATATTTACATACTGACGCGCAATGCGGCAAGAACTGATGTCCCCCATGTTCTCGGCGCGTCTCGAACGGCGCTCGTTTCTCCGCCCTCAAAAAGTTCTTGCAACCACAGGCGGTCTTTGGCATAATATTCAAGCTGTTTTCGCGAGAAAACGTTCGTCCCCATAGTCTAGAGGTTAGGACGCGGCCCTTTCAAGGCTGAGACACGGGTTCGATTCCCGTTGGGGGCACCATACATTGCAAGACCCGAGCCCGTGCGTTCGGGTCTTTTTCTATGAGAACGTTTTCTTATAACGTTACATGAAAGGCTCGCCGTCGTTGCGCTTGTGCCAAGTCGGCGGGGCTCTACAAGAAGGTGCTCCCGTGAGAAAACTTATCGATCAAATCATGAAGTTCGGCGTCGTCGGCGTCATTGCGTTTGTGATTGACTACGGACTCATGGTGCTTTTGACCGAGGTGTTCGGCGTAAATTACCTCATTAGCGCCACCGTTTCGTTTGTGGTGTCGGTGACGTTCAACTACTTCGCCTCGATGCGCTACGTGTTCACGCACAAAGAAGGTATGAGCCGCCGCCGCGAGTTCGTTATCTTCGTGGTGCTCTCGGTGGTCGGCCTGCTCATCAACGACGCGCTCATGTGGCTCGGCACCGATATGCTTGGCATCAGCTACCTCATCACCAAGATTTTCGCCACCGCCGTGGTCATGGTGTGGAACTTCGTGACAAGAAAAAAATTCCTCGACGCGGGAGACACTGCGAACGCTTAAGAGTATAGGGGCAAGCGGAACGCGGGGACGCAGCCCTGCTTGCCGGGTCAGTGAGCAGGGCTGCGTCCCCGCCTCCGTCGATTTTCAAAGTTAAAAGCTATGTGAAAGGTTTATAAATTTCAACATTTTATAGATATTTTTGTAAACCATGCTCTCTTGCGCTAGAATCGCGGCATGGAGGAGTTCGTGAACATACTCGAGAAGCGTTTCGGGGTCGATCAGCCTATTCTCGTTGACGAGATCATTGGACTGTTTCCCAGCATAACGCGTCAGGCGGTCTACAAGAAGATCGGTGCGGCGGTCGAGGCGGGCAAGCTTGCGCGGTACGACAGGGGTGTGTACTACCTTCCCACCGAGACGCAGCTGGGGCGCTCGGTTTTGTCGGCGCGCAGCGTTGCGAAAAAACGCTGGATGGAATCGGACGGCGATGTGTTTGGCTATGTGTCGGGTTTCAACTTGGCGAACGAGGTTGGCATGACGACGCAGGTTCCCGCCACGCTTGAGATCACAACGAACAAGGAAACGATGCGCGTTCGCGACGTTAAGCCGTTTGGCGGATGGCGTCGCGTTACGCTTCGCAAGCCGCGACGCCCTGTCAACAAGCGCAACGTTGACGCCTTACGGTTTCTTGACCTCATAACGGTGGAAGACGTTGGCGAATTAGAAGCCGACGAATTCGATTCGCTGAAGCAGCTTGCGCGCAAGGCGGGTCGCACCATGATATACGACTGCTCGGCGAGCTATCCGGCAAAAACAGCCAAGAAGCTGGCAGAATGCGAGCGATACCGTGTATTTGCATGATGACAGCTTGCTTTTCTCTCAGCTTGTATCGCGCACTGCGGACTATCGGGGTATCCCGGAGGCGTATGTTGTCAAAGATTACTTTGTTGTCGCTTTCCTCAGGAAGGCTACCCTTGCGAATCCGTCCCTTGTTTTCAAGGGTGGTACATGCCTCTCGAAGTGCTATCAAGCGATCGACAGGTTTTCCGAGGATATCGACTTGGGCTTGCGGTCCTCGCACGCGACTGAGGGTATGCGAAAGAGTTTAAAGCGAACCGTTGTTGAGGCGACTGGCACGCTCGGTATGGTGATAGACAATCTTGATCGTACGCGTAGTCGACGCGAGTTCAACAGATTTGTTGTTTCCATTCCTGCGGGTTTAAATAGCAATGAGGAGGATAAGATTCTCATCGAAACGGCGGTGATGACTCCGGCGGACCCCGCCGAGTATCGCTCGCTGCAAAGTTTCATCGGAGAGTATTGCGCGGCGGAAGGCTTTGACGACGTGATCAAGGAATACGACCTTGCTCCATTCGAGATGTTGGCGAACTCTCTTGAGCGTACGTTTTGCGACAAGGTGTTTGCTCTATGCGATTACTATTTGTCGGGCGATATCCTTTCGCGTCAATCACGGCACGTTTACGACCTTTACAAACTGCTCGATAGAGTGACCTGCAATGACGATCTTGTGCGGCTGATGGGGACGGTTCGCGAGCAACGACGAGGCGTTTTCCGCTGTCTGTCTGCGGAACCAGATGTATGCGTCCCTGATGTGTTGGAGGAAATAGTACGCAAGGAAGTGTATCGCAAAGACTACGAGCGCGTTACGATGCCGCTTCTCTATGAAGATGTTTTATACGACGAGGCTTCGGGCGCGCTTGATGCTGTTGAGCGGTTTTTGCGGGAAGCGGGATGGTGAGCGGGCGGAGCGCGGGGACGTAGCCCTGCTTGCCGGGTCAGTGAGCAGGGCTGCGTCCCCGCGCTTTGCCCGCTTGCGTCTTCACAAAAACAGGCCGGTCGCGTTTGGCGGCCGGCCTGCTGGTGTTGTGGCGCCCTCGATAGGATTCGAACCTACGGCACCTTGCTCCGGAGGCAAGTGCTCTATCCCCTGAGCTACGAGGGCTTGCTTTGCGCGGGTTGAGCGCGGCGACTATTATACGCCATTGGCGCATGATGCAATCAAGCAAATTTCGGAACAGGGGGACTTGCGTCGGGTTTGCGTCGCCGCCCATTGAGCTTGCTACCCTTCGTGATATAACGCCATCGAAGGTTTTTTACCGAATGGCAGGGGTGTTCTCGACCGATTCAGTTCTTAAGGGCTTGTGCTGCAGAGAAGGAGATTTCTTCTTCTCGGACGCTATGATCTCGTCGACTTCCTCGTCGGTGAGGATGCGGGCGTCGTAGCCGTCTATGAGGTACTTCTCGCGGTAGAAAAGCGCGTTGTTTTTGGGGCACGTGGTGAAGTGGACGCGCTCGCCCGTTTCCTTGTCGTACGCGATGACCCAGCGGTACTCGAACTTCATGGGGTGCTCCTTTCGTCAGACATATTGTCGCACGAGTAAAAGATTGTTGGCATGAGTTTTCAATGTGATAGCTGCGCGCCTGGCGAAAGCGTCGGTGGCGCTCGGTCGCGTGATGTGGGAAAATCAACTGTTTTGAAAACACGACGAGAGTTGAGGGCATCGCATATGGGCGAGGATATGAAGGTGGCAGCAACCGAAACCGTGCGCGTCGAGCGCATGGCTTACGGGTCGGCGGGCGTGGGAAGGCTCGCCAGCGGCAAGGCCGTGTTCGTGGAGGGCGCGGTTGCGGGGGACGTGGCCGAGGTGGTCGTCACCGATGAAAAGCCGCGCCTTGCCTTCGCCCGCGCCGCCCGCATCGTGGAGCCTTCGCCCGACCGCGCGCAAAAGCCTTTGTGCCCGCACGCGCTTGAGTGCGGCGGGTGCGCGTGGAGCCAGCTTGCCTACGACGTGCAGCTTGCGCACAAGCGCGCTTGCGTCGTCGACGCGCTCGTGCGCAACGCCCACGTCGAGCGCGAGCGCGCCGAGGAGCTTGTCGCCCCCTGCGCGCCCAGCAAGCGCCAAACAGGCTATCGCAACAAGCTCGAGCTCGCCTGCGGCACCGACGCGGCGGGCCGCTTCACGTTAGGCTTTCACCGCGAAGGCACGCACGACATCGTCGAGCCCGCCACCTGTCCGCTCGCCGTGCGCTACATCGAGCGCGCCCCCCGCGCGCTGCGCGGCGCGCTGCGCTTTCTGCAGGGCTCGCAGGACCTCGGCATCTACCGCGTGGGCGTGCGCGGCAGCGTGCGCACGAAAAGCGTCGAGGTGGCGCTGTGGACGCCGCCGAGCGCCTTCCCGCGCACGGCGGTGGCGAAAACGCTCGTCGACGCCCTGCGCGCCACGTCGGTGGTGCGCGTGCTGGCCGAGCCCGGGCGCGCGCGCAAGGTGAAGAAGGTCGAGGCCCTCGAAGGCAAGGGCTTGTGGGAGGAAAGCCTCGCCGACGCGCGCTTCTTCACCACCGCGCCGTCGTTTTTCCAGGTGAACACCGCTCAGGCCGAGCGCCTCGTGGATCTTGTCATGGAGGGGCTTGAAATCGAGCAAGGCAGCTACGTGGCCGATCTCTACGCCGGCGGCGGCACGTTCTCCGTGCCTTTGGCGCGCGCGGGCGCCGACGTGGTGGCGGTCGAGGTGGCGGGCTCGTCGGTGCGCGACCTGCGCCGCAACGCCGACGCGAACCGCGTCGAGGTGGAGGCCGTGTGCGGCGACGTGGCGCGCGAGTTGCCGGAACTCGGGGAGCTCGACGCGCTCGTCGTCGACCCGCCGCGCGCGGGGCTCGACCCAAGCGTGGTCGACTCCATCGCGGCGGCGCGCCCGGCGCGCGTGGCGTACGTGAGCTGCGACCCGCAGACGTGGGCGCGCGACGTCGAGCGCTTCGCCTCGCGCGGCTTTCGCCTCGCGCGCGTCACGCCGGTCGATATGTTTCCGCAGACCTACCACGTGGAGACGGTGAGCATTTTCGAGCATATTTCCGCATAGCTGCTACAATGCAAGTTCGTATGTGAACATTTTCAGGTGCGCGGGGCGGCTGGTCGCCGAGCGCGCGCACCGCCGAAGAAAGAGGGACACGACATGGCTTTGTACACTCCCGAATACCAGCCCACGGGCGACGAGATCGCCGTATTCACCACCTCGAAGGGCACCATCCGCGTGCAGCTGGCGGGCAAAGACGCCCCCATCCACGTGGGCAACTTCGTGGAGCTCGCGCAGAAGGGCTTCTACGACGGCTTGAAGTTCCACCGCTACGTGCCGGGCTTCGTCATCCAGGGCGGCTGCCCCACCACGCGCGACCTCACGCCCGCGCAGGTCGTCAACGAGGGCTCGCGCCGCGGCTGCGGCACGGGCAACCCGGGCTACTCCATCAAGGAGGAGTTCACCACCAACCCGCACAACGAGCACAACGACGGCGCGCTGGCCATGGCGCGCTCGCAAAACCCCAACTCCGCCGGCTCGCAGTTCTACTTCTGCCTGGGCGCCCAGCCCATGCTCGACTCGGGCTACACGGTGTTCGGCCAGACGATCGAGGGTATGGACGTCATCGGCCAGCTGCGCGTGGGCGACGTGATCGAGAAGATCGAGATCGAGAACGCCGTCGCCTAGCGCGGGCGTTGCCCGGCGCGGCACCGCTTTTTGCGCCAGGCGCGCGCGGCGGCATGAGAAGCTAATCGGATCAGAGGAACCTAAGTGAACAACGAGCTATTTGAACGAGCAAACGCCCAGTACAAGCAGAAGGATTTCCAGGGAGCCCTCATCGGGTTCACCGACTGCTTGCAGGATGCGGCCTCTCCTTTGGCTCCCGGCGAGATGGGGCTTTTGTACCATCGCATCGGCAACTGCCTCGTCAAGCTGAAAAACCCCGCCGAGGCCATCCAGTCGTACACGCAGGCCACGGCGGACGCGTCGTACGCGGCGCTCGGCACGGTGGAGTGCAACCTCGGCATGGCGTACGCCTCGCTGCGCGACTACGACAACGCGGTTGCGCACTTCGAGCGCGCGGTGGCCGACGAGGGCTACGACACGCCGCACAAGGCCTACATGGGCATGGGCAACGCGCTTCTGAAGCTGGGGAAGAGCGCCGAGGCGGGCGTGGCGTTCCGCGAGGCGGCGCTCGACGAGGGCAACCCCGATCCGACCAAGGCGCTTTTGAACCTCGGCGTGTGCTTCATGGCGCTGAACCGCCCCGCCGATGCCGTCGCCTCCTACGAGAGCGCGCTGCAGTTCGACATGACGCCCGACGTGCGCAATAAGATGTACGCCAGCTTGGGCCAGGCATACGTGGCGTGCGGGCAGATGGAACAGGCGGTCGAGGCGTTCGAGCGCGCCATCGCCGACAAAACCTACTTCTTGTCCGACTCCGCGAGCGTTGACTACCAGCGCGCGGTCGGTCAGGTGGCGCAGGGCACGTCCGAGATGACGCAGGTGCTCGACCTGTCCGACATCTCGGGGCTCGACGTGGCCGCCGACGGCACGCCGCTTTACGCCGACGAGGGCTACCAAGACCCGTTCTACTACGACGAGGGCTACGACGCCAACGTCGACTACCCGGGCTACGTCGACGCGTACCAAGGCGATGAGGACCGCTTCTTCAACGCCTCGGAAGAGGAGATCGAGCAGTGGTCGAAGGGCCTGGCGAAGCAGGACCGCAAGCGCCGCAACGTGGGGCTGAAGATCCTCGTGGCGTTCATCATCGTGGTGGTGCTGGCGTTCGCGGGCGTGGTGTTCGCCTACACGCAGGGCTTCGGCTACCCCTCGCAAGAAACGGTGGCGAAGGAGCTGTTCGCCGACCCGGAGGGCGCGAAGGGCTCGGTGTTCGCGAGTGGGCTGTCTGAAAGCTCGGTGAACACGATCGTCGACCAGCTGGTTACCGATTCCGACGCGACGGTCGACGGGGTGAACCGCTCGATGAGCGAGTCGACGGTGTACGTGACGGCGCACCATGAGAAGGGCGGCGAGATCGTCTACGAGGTGTCGATGGTGCGCGACATGATCGGCTGGAAGGTGTCGAACGCGAAGGTGTACAACGCCAGCCAGAACTAGTTGATGGCGCCCGCGCCGCTGCGCGGGCGTTGTTGTGAAGGAAGACTTACCTGAAAGGAAACCCATGGCAATCCAGAAGACCTACTCCATGATCAAGCCCGACGGCGTGCGCAACGGCCACATCGGCGAAATCGTCAACCGCTTCGAGCGCGCGGGGCTCACCATCGAGCGCATGGAGCTTGGGATGGTCACCCCCGAGCAGGCGAAGGCGAACTACGCCGAGCACGAGGGCAAGCCGTTCTACGACGGCCTCATCAGCTACATCACGAGCGGCCCGGTGGTGAAGATGGTCGTCTCCGGCGAGGGCGCGGTTGCCAAGTGCCGCTCGCTCATGGGCGCCACCAACCCGGCCGAGGCGGCTCCCGGCACCATCCGCGGCGACTTCGGCCTGGTCATGGATGAGAACGTGATCCACGGCTCCGACAGCCCTGAGTCCGCCGAGCGCGAGATCGGGATTTTCTTCGCGTAATTTGCAGCAAGCGGAAATACCTCGCATTTTCGGAAGGGGACTGGCGTTTTCGATACGCCAGTCCCCTTCTTTGTTCCGCTAGGCGATGTGTAACGCGCTGTTAATATGGTGCTGGGGTACTATGGGGGTGCGCCGGCCTTGAGGGCTTCGAGGCGGCGCTTGTAGGCAACACGCGACAACCCCCAGACGAGACAAGGACATGCGCGTATGCTCTATCGTGTCATCGACGCCGCCGAGCTTCCCCAGCTGGTGGCGGCCTTTATGGAGAAGTACGAGGTGGTGGCGCCCGTTCGCAGCGGTCGCAGCTTCGCCTTCGAGGTGGTCACCTCGTTCGACGAGATCGTGCTCGACTACCCGACCACCATCACGTCGCTCAAGAAATACTACCTGCCCCCGCGCGAGACGCTGTTCGAGTTCGACATGGGCGAAAACGAGGTGCGCGATTTTGAGATGCAGGTGAAGCCGCGCGTGCTCTTCGGCGCGCACGCCTGCGACATCAATGCGCTCAACTGCCTGAACAGCGTGTTCGAGGACGCGCGCTACCCCGACCCGTACTACGAGGCGCACCGCGCCGCCACCATGGTCGTGGGCATCAGCTGCATGCCGTCGGAGGGGTGCTTCTGCCACCTGCTTGACTCCGACGAGGCCAGAAGCGGCTACAACCTTTTCCTGGCAGACATCGGCGGGCGCTACCTGGTGTCGATCGGCAGCGTCGAGGCGGCGAACATCCTTGAGTCGGCCTGCAACCCGCGCGTGGCGACCGACGAGGACCGCATCGCGTTTCGCCACGCCACGCGCCGTCGCCAGCAGGCGTTCAACCCCGACATCCCCGACATCCAAGAGATCCCCATGCTCATGGACGCCTTCCATTCCGACCCGTTTTGGGAGGAGCTCGGCGGGCGGTGCCTGTCGTGCACGGCGTGCTCGAGCGTGTGCCCCACCTGCTACTGCTTCGACATCCGCGACACGCTTGATCCCGACGGGGCAACCGGGCGGCGCGAGCGCGTGTGGGACGCGTGCACAAGCCCGCAGTTTGCCCAGGTGGCGGGCGGGCACAACTTCCGCGACGACGGACGCAATCGCGTGCGGCACCGCATGTACCACAAGCTGAACGGCTTTTTGGCGACGCACGACCGCAACCTCTGCGTGGGCTGCGGCCGGTGCGTATACGCCTGCAAGGCCAACATATCGCCCATCGAGGTGCTCAAGTTCTTCGAGCGGAAGGGGGCCGACAATGCCCAGTAGCCAAACGGTTTCGGTGCACCCCTTCCACGACCAGGGCGCGCTGAGCACCGGCGCGGACATGATGCGCGCGAACCCGTACCGCCCGTGGCCGGCGCGCATCACGAGCATCACCGAGCTGACCGCCACCGAGAAGCTCTTCGAGTTTCGCCTGGTGGACGAGCGCATCCGCAACGCGTTTCACCACGAGCCGGGGCAGTTCGTGGAGGTGTCGATCTTCGGCGTGGGCGAGGCGCCCATCTCCATTTCCAGCTCGCCGTCGAAAAGCGGCTTCATCGAGCTGTGCGTGCGCCGCGCGGGCACCTTCACCGAGCGGCTGCATCAAATGCAGTGCGGCGACATCGTGGGGCTGCGTGGGCCCTACGGGCGTCCGTTCCCGTTCGAGCAGATGAAAGGCCACGACATCTTGCTGGTGGCGGGCGGTCTTGGCATTGCGCCTTTGCGCTCGCTCATCAACAACATCCACGACGAGCGTTCGGAGTTCGGGCGCGTGACCATCATCTACGGCTCGAAAAACCCGCAAGAGGTGATGTTCCGCAACCAGTTCGAGATGTGGCGCCACCGCAAGGACTTCGAGCTCTACCTGACGGTCGACCACGCCGACGAGACGTGGGACGGCGAGGAGGGCCTGGTCACCAAGCCCTTCGAGCACCTGGAGATCGACGCGGGCAACACGTTCGGCGCGGTGTGCGGCCCTCCGGTGATGTATCGGTTCGTGGTGGAGGAGATGCGCAAGAAGGGCATCAGCTACGACCACATCTACATGAGCTTCGAGCGGCACATGAAATGCGGCATGGGCAAGTGCGGACACTGCCAGATCGGGCATCAATACTGCTGCATCGACGGGCCGGTGTTCAACTACTGGGAAGCCAAAAACATTCAGGGGTCGATGTAAATGCAGAAGATGACCAGCGCAAACAATGGTGCGGGCGAGCAAGAGCGCGCTCCCCGCGTGGTGTTCGTGGGGCTTGCGAGCTGCTTCGGCTGCCAGATCAACATCACGAACGCCGAGGCGTACCTGCTCGACGTGTTGGGTCAGATCGACCTGCGCTATTGGCAGCTCACGCACTCCGAGCCCATGCCCGACGAGTTCGACGTGGCGGTCGTCGAGGGCGCGGTGACCACCGAGGAGGCGGCGGAAACGCTGCTCGAGGTGCGCCGCCGCGCGAAGGCGGTCATCACCATCGGCGCGTGCGCGGCGACGGCGGGCATTCCCGGCATGGCGTCGGAGCACTACCTGCCGCGCCCCGTGCAGGTGTACGGCGAGCACATTCCCGAGGCGTGCGGCACGATGTGCGCTCCGCGCCCGGTGAAGTCGGTCATCGACGTGGACTTCGAGGTGGCGTGCTGCCCGGTCGAGCCGCTCGAGTTCGTGCGCGTGCTGCAGCAGGTGCTCTACGGATCGAACCGCTTCCGCCGCTCCTCGACGCTGTGCGGCGAGTGCAAGCGCAACGAGCGCGGCTGCTTCTACGGTCGCGAAACGCTGTGCCTGGGGTTGGTGACGCGCTCGGGCTGCGGGGCGAAGTGCCCGAACTTGGGGCGCCCCTGCAACGGGTGCGCGGGGCTTTCCCCCGACGCGAACGTGGCGTCGGCGCGCGCGGTGTGCGAGCGCAGCGGCGTGTCGGTCGCGCGGTTCGACGCGGCGCTTGAGATGTTCAACCAGACAAACCCGCTCGTAGCGAGCGCTGAGGTGGAAGGCGAGTAGGCGTATGGGCAAAACGGTTGTGTCGGTCGACCACGTTGCGCGCGTGGAGGGCCACGGCGACATTCGCGTGGTCATCGAGAACGGCGAGGTGAAAACGTGCGAGCTTGAGGTGGTGGAGCCGGCGCGCCTGTTCGAGAGCATGGTGCGCGGGCGCTACTTCGAGGAGGTGCCCTACATCGCCTCGCGCGTGTGCGGCATCTGCTCGTCGAGCCACGTGGTAACCGATCTGCGCGCCATCGAGCAGATCTTCGGCGTTGAGGTGAGCGAGCGCACGCGCGCTTTGCGCGAGCTTTTGGTGTACGGCAGCTATCTGCAAAACCACGCGACGCACCTGTTCGTGTTCGCCGCCCCCGACTTCTTAGGCCACAAAAGCGTGTTTCCGCTGGCCGACGCCAACCGCGAGCTGTTCGACAACGCGCTGGGGCTCAAGGCGCTCGGCAACGAGCTGTGCACGAAGGTGGGCGGGCGCTCCATTCACCCGATCACGGCGGTGGTGGGCGGGTTCACCCACGAGATGTCGGCGGCCGAGTACCTGGAGATGGCCGACAAGCTCGACGCGGCGGGGGAGTTCGCGCTGGCCGCGGTCGACCTGTTCAACGACTTCGACGTGGTGGACGTGCAGACGGAAGGCGAGATGCTCGCGATGGTGGCGCCCGGCGCCTACCCGGTGATCGACTCCGACACGGCGCGCTTTGTGCGTTCGGGCGCGGAGTTTCAGGCTGTGGACGTGGACGATGCCGTCGAGGAGTACGTGGTGGGCCATTCGGCGGCCTACTGCGCGCGCGTGCGCGCGACGGGCAAGCCGTACATGACGTCTGCACTCGCGCGCATCAACGCCTCGTGGGACAACTTGAGCCGCCGCGCACGCTTCGCCGCCGCGAAGGCGGGGCTGCGCCCGCCCGAGTACAACCCGTTCGCGAACAACGTGGCGCAGGCGGTGGAGATCGTGGACGCGCTTGAGCGCTGCGCGGTGCTTTGCCGCCGTTTGGCCGAGCCTGCGGGCGCGCAAGACGCGTTTGAGGGCTCAAGCGAGCCCGTGGCGTTCGAGGTGCGCGCGGGGCGCGGCGTGGGATTTACCGAGGCGCCGCGCGGCGCGCTGTTCCACGAGCTTGAGCTCGACGAGGCGGGATGCGTGGTGCGCGCGTCCATCATGACGCCCACGGCGCAAAACATCGCCAACCTCGAGGCCGACATGCGCCAGCTGGCGGAGAAGCTGGTGGAGGCGGGCGAGCCGCAGGAGGTCATTCAACTGGAGATCGAGAAGCTCGTGCGCGCCTACGACCCGTGCCTGAGCTGCAGCGTGCATTAGCTTCGTTTCCGCTTTAGCTCCATGCGCGGGCGAACGTGAGGGCGTAGACGCGTTGCGCGCCGCCCTCGCGCAGCGCGTCGGCGGCGGCGTAGAGCGTGGCGCCGGTCGTGCACACGTCGTCGACGACGATGGCGGCTTTCGGCAGCGTGGCGCCGGGGACGACTGCCATGCGCCGCGCCATGTTCTCGTGGCGCTCGGCGCGCGAAAGGCCGCGCTGGTCGGCGCTTTTCGGGCGCAGAAGCATCGGCACGCATTCCAGATCGAGCCTGTCGGCCACCTCGTTCGCAAGCTTCTCGGCGTGGTCGAACCCGCGGCGGCGCACGGCGGCGGAGGTGGCGGGCACGAAGGTGACGATCGTCTCGGCGGGGTTGCTTACCCACGCGGGCGGCACGTAGCGCGCCATCAGGCGCGCCATGACGGCGGCCAACCTGCGCTCGCCTTGGTCTTTGTAGGCGCAAACGACGCGCCGCGCCTGCGGCGTGAGCACGAGCGCGCTTGCCATGCGCTCGACGGGCAGGCGCTCGCGGTTGCCCGCAGCGAGCATGACGCGGTTGCACTCGGTGCATTGAGCGCGCCCGAAGGGGGCGCCGCAGCGCGGGCAGGCGCGCCACGTGTCGATGTAGGGAAGCGACGCGGCGCACGCGTCGCACAGAAGGTCGCCCGACGCGTCGCACACGGCGCAGCGCGTCGGCCACAGCGTTTCGCACGCGACCTCGGCGGCGGCGCGGGCAAAGGCGGCGGCCGTGCGATGTTTCGGGTATGTGGGCGTAGCTTCCATGTCCTCTATGGTAAGCGCGCCGTTTGACCCGATGATGCGGGATTTCTGGCTAAACTCTCACGCGATGTGCGCGGGGGTTCTCGGCGTTTCAACACGCACGCGCGCTCGTTTCGCATGCGCGCGCATGCGCGTCTTTCGCTTGCTTTGTGCAGGTATGTTGCCCGCTTCTCGCCCGTTTCTTACCGAAAGGTGGCGGGAGTTTTACCATCTTTCGTCGCGCAGCTGCTCCATGGCCGACACCGCTTGCTCGTGCGCCTCGCGCACTTCCGCCAGATGCCCCTCGGCGCGCGCGGGCTCGCCGTTGCGCAGCGCCTCGCACACGAAGGACGCGGCTTGGTAGAGCCGAGCGAACGAGAGATTGCCGGCAAGTCCTTTCAAGCTGTGCGCCTGGTTGTACGCCTCGTCGTAGTCGTGCGCCGCCATCGCGGCGACAAGGCCCACGAAGCGGGTGTCGTCGAGGTACTTCATAGCCAGCCGCTCGTAAAGCGCCGCGTTGCCGCCGAAGCGATCCATCGCGTCGGCGTAGTCGATCCCAAAGGCTGCCAGCTTGTCGGTGATGTTCTCGGCCATGGTCGCGCTCCTTACTCGTTGCGTTCTTGCCGCCTATTGTAGACAAGTCGGGGGCGTCGGCATAATTCGTTACCGTTTCGACACCTGAGGACGCGGGGTCGGGTGAGTACGGACGGGGGGCGGGGGTGGGAGCGGGGGTGTTGGTGAACGCGGGGGGTGCGGGGGGGGGGGCGAGGCGAGGGCGACCGCAGCGCACGAGGCGACGTGCTGTGCGGGCACTTCTCAGCGGCGCAGCTTTCTTCCGAACAGTTCCTCCCAGTCGCTTGCGGCCAACACGGTGCCGCCGAGGATGGCCACGCAGCAAACGATTTCCGTCGCAGAGGGCACGCTGCCCAAAAGCACGACGCCGAACAGCACGGCCCAGGCGGAATAGGAGATGTTGAGCGCCATGCCGCGCGCGGCGCCGATGATCGAGATGCCCTTGTAGTAGAACAGATACGACGCCGCGCCTGCAAGCCCCGCCAGCGCTACCACGCCGGTGGCGAAGCTGGGGGCGGCCTCAATCGTGAAGCCCCACGCGCCGAACGCCGGCAGCACCACGGCGGCGTAGACGATCGCCGAGGTCGTCTCGCGAATTTGGATGGCCGTCTCGTTGTCGACCGCCTCGTCGCGCATGCCCCAGGCGCACAGCACCGCCTCCGACCCCCAGCCGACCACGCACACGGCCGCGCCGAGAAGGCCGAGCAGCGCGTTTCCCGGCACGTCCGCCTCGGCCGAGAGCGTGCCCATCGCGATGACGCCGGCAAGCGCCACGCCGAGCGCCGCCATGCGCTTCCACGTGACGCGCTCCTTGAGCACGAGCGCGGCGAGCAGCGTGCCGAACGCGGGGTAGAACGCCGTGATGACGGCGGTGTAGGCGGCGCCGATGTTGCCGATGGCCACCACGTAGCCGGTCATGCCCAAAGGCCCGCCGAGCAGCGCGCCGAGCATGACCACCTTGCCGCTGCGCGTGCGAAGCGCCGCCCTCGTGTCGCCGAGGCGCCCGCGCGCGGCCATGTAGGCGAACAGCCACACCGCGCAGAACGCGTCGTGCAAAAACGACCCCGCAACGGAGGCCCAGGTGGCCACCTCGTCGCCTCCCGCATAGGGCGCAAGCGCCAGCGCTATTCCCAGAACAACGGTGTCGAGGCCCCATAAAAGGCCGCTCAGCAGGCCAAACCTCATTGCGCCCCACCTTCTTTCGCCCCTTCGCCCTCGTACCACGAAAGCACGCGGTTAAGGTAGCGGCGCGCGTAGTCGTAGTAGAGGTAGAGCGACTCGCCCACAAAATCGCCGTCGGCCTCCTTCACGAGCGACCACACGTACCAGCACCACCCCGCAAGCCCCACGAAGGCGAAGTTGTGGCGGCGCTCGGCGAAGGTGGGCGTGCGCCCGAAGTAGTGCTCAAGCGCGCGGTCGGCCTCGTCCTCGGAAAGCGAGCTGCACACGACGAAGGTGCCGAAGTCGTTGGCGTAGTCGGACATGCCGGCGTACTCCCAGTCGATGAGGCTTGCCTTCCCCTTGCCGTCGATGAGGAAGTTGAGGTGGAAGAAGTCGTTGTGCGCAAGGCAGGTGCGCGCCCCGTCGGCGGCGGCGTGGGCGCGCACCTTGCGTGCGATTTCCGCCATCTCATGGTATCCGGGCACGTCGATGGGACCGTGCGTCTCAAGCAGCGACTCGTAGCGCTTGCCCTCCTCGTAGAAGTCGAACGTGCGCTCAACGCGCGCGTCGGCGGCGTGCAGGCGCGCCGCCACATGCATGGCGAGCGCGAGCTGGTCGTCGTCGTGGGGGTTAAGCGGGACGGCGTCCTCGACGAAGCGCGAGATTTTCCAGCCGCGCACCGGGTCGCCGCAGACGAAGGTGTCGTCGAGACCGAGGCCGCGGGCAACCACCAAGGCGGCGTGCTCGGCGGCGCGGTCGATGAGGTTTTCGGTGCCCACGCCGGGGTGTCGGTACACGAACGCGCCGTCGTTGGTGCGGAAGTGGCACGAGAGGTTGGTGAGCCCTTGTTTCAAGGGGTACACGTCGCAGATCTCGTCCTTCGCGCAACCGAGCGCCCGCACGATGTTGTCGAACACCTCCGAGTCGAGGTTCTCCAAGAAATGCGGGTCGAAGGCGCGCACCTCGTCGAGCGAGTCGAACTCGAAGATCGTGCCCGGCTCGTATCGGCGCACGCGCATATCGAGCTCGTCTATGTGCTCGACGAACAAGTTCTCCCAGAGCTTTCCCGCCGTCTCGGGTAGGTCGTACTCGGCGTCGAGGATCTCGACGAAGCGCCGCGAGAACGCGCGGTCGAAATACGCGTGCCCGATCATGTACCAGGCATCGGCGCCGCCCACGGTCACGCCGACGATGCGGTCGCGCGCCGCCACCTCAAGACACCACTCGGGCGTGTAGCCTTGCGCGTGCTGCGCGGCGTAGTAGGCGTGGTAGACGTAGGGCTCGAAGGGGTTTTCCGTGAAGTAGTCGTCCGAGGAGCAAATGTAGGTGTTGCCCAGCATGCGCTCGACGACCTTCAGCGTGGAGTTGTTGTTGCGCGAGGCGTAGTCGGCGTTCACGACGATGCGCACGCCGTAGGCGTCCTCGAGGTAGAAGAAGTATTCCTTCTTGTAGCCCACCACCACTGTGATGTCGCGTATGCCCGCGGCTTGCAGCTGTTCGATTTGCCGCTCGATCAGCACGTCCCCCCGCACCTTGAGCAGCCCCTTCGGCTTCTCGTAGGATATCGGGGCGAAGCGCGACGAGAGCCCCGCCGCCATGATGACGGCGTTCTCGACGCGGTAGGGCTCAAGCGCTTGAAGGCCGCGCTCGGTGGCGGTGAAGTCGCGTGCGAGCCCCGCTTGCGTCAGCGCGCGGTAGGCGCTGTTCGTCGAGCCGAGCGAGATGCCGCAGCGCTTGGACAGGTTGCGCTGCGACGACACGCGGCTCGTTGCCAGGGCGACAAGCACCCTGAACTCGTTCTCGGTGAGAGTCATGTTGTGTTGCCCTATGCCTTCCCGGATGCATGGACGTTCAATTTGTAAAGAGAGTGTAAAGAATTTGAACGGTTCTTGCAAGATGCGAATGGCGAAAACGGCGCATTTGTTTGCCACAAGCCGCTGTTTGGCGCATAATGGGAGGTCGACTTTGCCGCCTGCGCGGCTTGTCCGGGCTGCAAGGGGGCTCGGTGCGGCAGGCATTGGTGATGCGGTTTTGTCTTTGGGGAGTTCAAGCGCGCGTGATCAGGCGTTTTGACGCTTCCGACCGGGAAACGGATGGGATCGTGGAAGGGAAAGTTCTCGCCATCGTGCCGGCGTACAACGAAGAGGCCAACATCGTCTCGACGGTGGAGGACCTCAAGCGGAACGCGCCGGGGGTGGACTACATCGTCATCGACGACGGCTCGCGCGACGCGACCGCCGCGATTTGCCGGGAGCGGGGGTACCGCTTCGCGTCGCTGTGCACCAACATGGGCCTTGCCGGGGGCTTTCGCACCGGCATGAAGTACGCGTTGCGCGGCGGCTACGACTACGCCATCCAGTTCGACGCCGACGGGCAGCACTCGGCGGCCTACATCGAAAGCATGGTCGAACGTGCGCGGCAGACGGGCGCGAACATCGTGATCGGCTCGCGGTTCATCGCGCGCAAAAAGCCCGTTTCGGCGCATGGCGGGCTCGACGCTCATCACGGCCATGATTCGCCTCACCACGCGTGCGCGCGTGACCGACCCCACCTCGGGCATGCGGCTGTTCGACGCGTCGATGATCAAGCTGTTCGCGAACGAGCCCGACCTCGGCCCCGAGCCCGACTCGCTGGCCTTTCTGCTTCGGCAGGGCTGCGTTTTGTCCGAGGTGCAGGTTGAGATGCGCGACCGCACGGCGGGGGAGAGCTACTTGAACCTCACCAAGTCGGTGTCGTACATGCTGCGCATGAGCGTGTCCATTTTGGTCGCCCAATGGTTCAGGAGGCTCAAATGATGACCCCGCCGTTCGCTGTTCTTCTGGTCGTCGGCGCGGTTGTGGTGTTCGCGCTCGTGCTGCGCAAGATCAGGCGCTCCGAGATTGCCGTGGCCGACTCGGTGTTCTGGTTCTTCTTCGCGCTGAGCCTCGTGGTTTTGGCGGCGTTTCCGGGCATCGCCTTCAAGCTGTCCGAGATGCTGGGGTTCATGTCGGTGGTGAACTTCGTCTTCCTCTACGTGATAGCGGTTTTGGTGGTGAAGGTGTTCTTCATGGCGGTCGAGATCGCGAAGCTGCGCGCCAAGCAGGCCGAGCTGGTGGAGGAAAAGGCGCTGTCCGACCTGGCGCTTGGTCGCTTTGGGGGCGTTGACGGAACGGGCGTGGAAGGCGCGGCGTTGCGCGCGGACAGCCCAGCGAATGCGACGGCGCGCACGCGCGCGGACGGCGAAGAGGGCTGCTAGCGTGGATGCGTCGTGGGAAGCGTTCGTTGCGTGCGTGGCGTGGGAGGCGGCGCTTTTGTGGGTGCCGGGCTATCTGCTTTTGCGCGGCGCGCGCGTGCGGCGCTGCACGGCGTTTCTGTGCGCGCCGGTGGTTCCGACGGCGCTGTACGCCCTTTTGGGCACGGTCTACGGCAAGCTCGGCGTGTTCGCCACGTGGGCGAACGTGGCGGGCCCCGTGCTCGCGCTTTCGCTCGCGGTGTTCGCTGCGGGGTGCCTCTATGGGCGCATGAGGCGCGGCGCGGCGCGCGATCTTCTGGCGTTTTCGGTGAAGCTGCCCGATGCAGTCGAAGGGTCTGGCGGTGCGGAAACCGACGGGCGTGACAAGACGGGTGTCGCAAACGGCGTCGACGCGCGTGGTGCGGCGGGCGTCGCAGAGGCTGCTGCGCTGCCCCGTTTTCTCCGACGCGGCTTCGATGCGAAGAGCACGGCGCTTTACCTGGCGACGGGGCTTGTGGCGACCGTGCTGTTCACCGCGCTTTCGCTCGAGAGCGCTGCGGGGTTTGCCCAGTCGTTTGACAGCATGCATCATTTGGGCATGATCCGCGTGTTCGTCGACTCGGGGTGCTGGTCGGCGCTCGACGTGGCGACGTACGCGCCCGATCTGCGCGCCGACTTCATGCCGATCGCCGGATGGGGCTTCTATCCCGTGGCGTGGCACTGCTTGGCGGCGTTTTCGGCGTCGGCTTGGGGCGTGTCGGCTGAAGTGGCGGCGAACGCGACGAACTTCCTGTTCGAGGGTCTGGTCTACCCGGCGGGCATGTGCGTGCTTCTGCGCGCGGTGCTTCGCGACAACCCCCGCGCGCAGGCGTGGGGTGCGCTCGCCGCGGTGTCGTTCATGGCGTTTCCGTGGCAGATGGTGAACTGGGGGCCGCTCTATCCCAACTTGGCGGCGTTCGCGCTCATGCCGCCGGTTGTCGCGTTCTTCATGGCGCTGTTCCGCGAGAGGACGCCGCGCGCCGAGCGGACGCTTGCCGCGCTTTTGTTCGCGCTCGGCATCGTTGGGCGGGCGCGCGCGCAACCCAAAGCGGGGTTGAAGGCGGGGGTGGTGGGCATTACGTATTTGGTGGTTTAGGCGCGGGGGGGGGCGGGGGGGATTGGGGGGGTGGGGGGGGAAATGTGGGGAAAAAGTAGGGGAATGGGAGTTGGGAGGCGGGGTG
>JAUNGO010000016.1 GCA_030524475.1 Eggerthellaceae bacterium
GGGGGATGCGGGGAAGTCGGGTGCGGCGGGGGATGCGCTCGTTGCTGCGCCTTCCGTGGGGCGTTCTCCTGTGCTTGCGTTTTCGGCGCTCGCGATGCCGGCATTCGCGGCGATTTCTGCATACGCGTCCGTGCCCGTCGGCGCGCCTTCGGCGCCCGAGGCGCCATCTGCGTTCGACTGCGTCGCCTTCCGCGCTTCGCCCTTCTTGTCGCGCACGAACACGTAGATGCACACGAGCGCCACGATGAGCAGCGCGGCGGTGCCGGCGAATGCGGCGTGGTAGCCGACGAACGTGACCTCGGTGGCGGAAAGCGCGGCTCCCGCCTCGCTTGATCCGACGACGCCCGACACCGCGGCCGATATCGACACGAGGATGGCCGTGCCGAACGACGTGCCCACTTGGTTCACCGTGTTCGACGTGCTTTGCGCGTGGCTGACCTTGCTGTTCGGCAGCGAGTTCACGCCCCAGGTGTTCATGGGCGTCATGGTGAACTGCATGCCCACCGATATGAGCGCGTAAGCTACCGCCACGAGAGGCACGGGCGTGTCGATGCGCAGCATGAACAGGCCCACCGCGCCCGCAATAAGGAAGATCGAGCCCGCAAGCACGGGACGGCGCACGCCGTCGCGGTCAAACAGGCGGCCGGCCAAAACGCCCACCACCGCGCCGATCACCGGCCCGGGCAAAAGCGTGAGGCCGCTCACGGTGGCGGAATGCCCCAGCACGCCTTGGATGTAGAGCGGCATGATGGTTTCCATGCCCACGAGCGCCGCCTGGAAAATAGCGATGATGCACACCACGGTGCGGTACTGTCGCACGTGCAGGATGTCGAGGTGCAGCATGGGCGTATCGAGCGTGAGCTGGCGACGTGCGTACACGCCGATGAGCGCCGCGCCAACAACGATGAGCGCCGCCGTAACCGCGTGGTTTTCCGCCGAGCTGAACGTCGAGAAGCCGTACAGCAGACTCAGCAGGCCCAACGTGGAGAGCACCACCGAGGGCGCGTCGAACTTCGTGCGCTTGAAGTTGTCGAAGTTGACGAGGATTCTCGACGCCGTAAACGCAATGACAAGCGCCAGCGTCGTGACGATGCCGAACAGCGCGCGCCAGCCGATGTGGTCAACCACCAAGCCGGAAAGGGAAGGCCCGATGGCGGGCGCGAACCCGATGATAAGCCCAACGATGCCCATGGCGCTGCCGCGTTTTTCGCGCGGGAACACGAGCAGGATGATGCTGCTGACCATGGGCATGATGATACCGGTGGCGGCTGCTTGCATCATGCGCCCGGCAAGTATCACCCAAAACACGGGCGCGAGTGCGGCGGTGAGGCTGCCTGCCGCGAACAGCAGGATGCCGCCGATGAACAGCCTACGCGTGGAAAACCGCCCGATCATGTAGGCCGCAAGCGGTATGACCACGGCCTCGACCAGCGCATAGCCCGAGGTGAGCCACTGAACCGTGGTTTGGTTGACGCCCATGTCGTTCATGATGGTGGGAAGCGCCGGCGTGAGCAGCGTCATGTTGAGGACGGCGATGAGCGTTCCCGACAGCAGCACCGCCACCATGCGAAGCTGTTGTTTTGAGATTCCAAGCCCCATGTAATTCTCTTTTCGTTTCTGTCGCACGTCTTACAATTGATATTTGTCAAGTGAAATTGTGACTTACGATTGATAAATGTCAAGTGAATTTCGGCGAACTTTGCAAAGTAATCTGCTAAGCTGCTGAAAACGAACATAAGGGAAACGGGCGGCGTGGTCGCGCATGGCTGGCGGGCACTTCGCGACGGCTATGCGCGACAAGCGAGCGAGGAAGGGGATTGGCGTGGAGGACTCAACGGCATCGAGCCTGCTTGAGGCGGTGTCGATGTGCGACAACGTGATCAAGCGGTTGGTGATGGGGCATCGCCGAGCGCTGACGAAGTCGCAGATGGACGTGATGTTGGGCTTGCGGTTCATCGGGCCCATGAGCATGACGGGGGTCAGCGAGCACTTGGCGGCGTCGAAGGAACAGGCCACGCGCGCGGTGGCGCCGCTGGTGGAGGCGGGCTACGTGGAGCGGCGGCGCAGCGCCGAGAACTACCGCGTGGTGGAGGTGTCCATCACCGAGAAGGGGCGGCGCTACTTGGAGCAAGACCGCATTGAGATTCTGCGCGAAGTGGACGACCTGTTAAGCGTGCTCGACGAGGCCGATCGCCAGCGCCTGGGGGAGGCGTCCCGCACGATGAGGGAAGTGGTGAGCAAGCTGCGGAAGTAGCTGGCGAATGCGGGCGTTCGCCAATGTGGGTGCAATTGGTGCAATTGGGACGTTCCAAATTGCACGCGGGCGTCCCTGCTTGCTCGCGCACTATTCCGCCTCGTGAGGGTAGACGCCGTTCAATTTGGAACGTCCCAATTGAACACCAATTGAACACCTCACACGAGCGGCTGGCAGAAGGTGAGGGAGCGCCCGCTGCACGTGGCGTGATGCACCGCCACGGGAACACGGTAGGCGCGCTCGAGGTTTTCTGCGGTCAGCAATTCCTCGGCGCTGCCGCGCAGATAGCTGCCGTCGCGCATGATGAGCATGCCATGCGCGTCGCATTGCGCCAGGTGGTGGGGGCTGTGCGTGGTCATGACGACGCCGAGGCCCGTCTCGGCCAGGCTGCGCACGGCGCCGAGCACGCGCGCCTCGTTGCCGAAGTCGAGGCTGGCGCAGGGTTCGTCCATCATGAGGTAGCGGGGGCGCTGCGCCACGGCGCGGGCGATGAGCGCCATCTGTCGCTCGCCGCCCGAAAGCTCGGTGTAGGCGCGGCGTGAAAGATGCGCGATGCCCAGAAGCTCAAGCGTTTCGTCGGCACGTACATAGTCGGCGCGCGTGGGCGAGCCGAACAGGCCGTCGCTCGCCGCACACCCCATGACCACCACGTCGCGCACGGTAAACGCAAACGGCGGCGTATGGGCTTGCGGAACGTAGGCGAGCACGCGCGCAAGCTCCTTCTGCGTATAGCTTGCAAGCTCTTGCCCTTCGACGACCAGCCGCCCGCCCAGGGGCTCAAGCAGTCCCAGCATGGTCTTGAACAGCGTCGTTTTCCCCACGCCGTTGGGCCCGAGCAGACAAAACACCTGCCCTGGCTCGATTTTTGCGCTCACGTTCTCAAGCACGCGTCGGGCGACGTACCCGCAGGCGACGTTTTCCAGCTCGATGCTCATAGCCACTCCTTGCGGCCCTTCGCCAAAAGGTAGATGAACAGCGGCGCGCCGATGAGCGCGGTCAGCACGCTGACGGGCAGCTCGCCGGGGACGATGAGGCGCGCCACGTCGTCGACCAGCAGCGTGAAGCACGCCCCGCCGAGCATGGAAAGCGGAATGAGCGACTTGTAGTTGGGGCCGGTGACCAGGCGGATGGCGTGGGGGATGATGAGCCCCACCCAGCCGACCGAGCCGCACATGCACACGGTGACCGAGGTGAGCAGCGTCGATGCCAAAATGATGGCGGCACGCGACGCCCGCACGTTCACGCCCATGCTGCGCGCCTCCTCGTCGCCGAACGACATCACGTTGATGCGCCAGCGCAGGGCAACAAGGACGCCCGCGCCCACCATGAGGCATATCGTCATCAGGCCCATGTTGGTGTCGTTGCCCGAGCGGGCGAAGCTTCCCATGAGCCAATAGGTGATTAGAGGCAGCGTGTCGTCGGGGTCGGCAACGTACTTTAGAAGCGACGTGACCGCGGTGAACAGCGACGATATGACGGTGCCCGCCAGAATCATGACGACGAGCGCGTTGCCCGACTTCCCGAAGGCGCGGGCAAGCGTCATAACGGTGAGCACGGCGGCCACGCCGAACGCGAACGACACGCCGTGCACCATGACGCTCGGAAGCCCCAGGATGAGGGCGAGCGCGGCGCCCGCCCCCGCCCCGCTCGACACGCCGAGAATGTCGGGCGACACCATCGGGTTCTTGAAGATGCCTTGGTATGCGGCGCCCGACACCGCCAGCGCGGCGCCTGCCAGCGCGGCGATGAGGATGCGCGGAATCCTGATGACAAGCAGCACGGTGGTCGCTTTCTGCTCGGCGTCGACGGGCGTGCCGGTGACGGCGGCGAAGAGGATGGAGGGAATGTCGCTTGCCGCCAGGTCGTAGGTGCCCATGCCGAGCGAGACGACCACCAGCACTGCCAGCAGGATGCCCAGCGCTATGCCGCATACCTTCTCGCGCATGGCTTTACGCGGCCCTGCCTGCGCCCTGGCCGCCGTTGCCGCCCGCGCCCTGGCCGCCGCCCTGCTGGGTGACGGTGGTGGCGCCGGAAACGATCTCGGCTGCGTCGGCGTCGGAAAGCTCGGTGTGGTAGAACTCGGCGTAGAAGTTCTGCAGCACGTCAACCATGTCGACGTCGGCGTACTGCTCGGGGTAGATTACGGTGCCGAGCCACGGCGTCATGAGCGCGCCCTCGGCGCTGCGCACGCACCACAGGTACAGCGCGGTGGGGCATACGTACACGTTGCCGTCCTTGACCGCCTGCACGTCGGCGAGCGCGGCGTCGGCCATGATCTGCTCTTTTGCGGTCGGATTCATGGTGATGATGTAGTCGGGGTTCCATGCCACCAACTGCTCCGCGTCGACCGAGCGGTACTGGCCCGACTGCGCGCCTTGGAACCCGGCGGCCACGTTGACCGCTCCCACGGCGTCATAGTAGGCGGCGCTGATGTCGGTGTCGTCGGCGCAGGTGTAGGCGCCGCCGCTGATGTTCATCTGGATGACGGTCTTCTTCTCGGCGTCGGGAATGTCGGCGGCGCGCTTTTGCCCGTCGGCGAGCGCGGCACGATAGTATTCCACGAACTTCTGCGCGTTGGCGTACTCATCTTCGCCTAAGATCTCGCCGATGGTCAGGATGCTCTCGCACAGGCCGTCCACCGTGCCGATGTTGTTGAGCGCCACCACGGCCACGCCCGCCTGCTCAAGCTGGGCGAGCTGCTCGTCGGAGTACATGCTCGCCGGGCCGTATACCACCTGCGTCCCCGCCGCGATGATGTCCTCGACCGAGGAGGAGTCGTAGCTTTCGGGGTTTGACTGCTCGTAGTCGGTGAACACCGCCTTGAAGGCGTCGGAGATTTGGCTGGTGCTTGCCGCGGAAATCTTGCCCGAGCCGAGCATCTCGGTGACCTGAGCGAAGGCGCCCATCGTGGGGGCAACCTTGGTGACTTCGGCGGGAATTTCCACTTCGTTGCCGTTGCTGTCGACGACGGTGCGCGTGGTTGCGGCGGCCTGCTCGGCGGCGCTGCTCGCACTGTCCGCCTGGGACGTGGTTTCGCTTGCGGCGCAGCCGGCCAAAAGGCAGCTTGACGCAAGCGCGGCGGCGGCCACGGCGGCGCACGCGCGCCTCAATGTGAGTTTGCTCATCGTTCTCCTTCGTGTTGGGGAATGGGTTTGAGTGCCCGCTTTGCGGCGGGTGCCGCGCCATCGTAGCCTCATCGAAGGATGAATAGTAAGGTCGAAACGAGGTTGAAAATTATTTTCATTCGAGGAGTATGATGCATGTCGATCAGGCGAAAATACTGAGGTCGCGCACAAAACCCCAGATAATCCTTAAATAAGGATACTTCTTTAGTAAATATAATCTTGAAGTGGGAAAGTTTGAAGAAAATGTGATTGGGCTGAGCATGACCGAAGCGTATTGCGCTGTTTTTCCTTGCGATGCGTTTGGACAAGGAAAGAAAACATTTATGAAAAGCCCTTGCAAACTGTGTATAGTGTATATATAGTGTCTATATCATGATATGCACAGTTGGAAAGCGGAAGGCCAACGCGGACCGACGGTGCGAAGCGGGCTTTTGCCCGCAGCAGGTGCTGCGGACGAGCGCGCAAGGCGGCCCGACGGGGCAGCCGAAACGACAAGGACACGATAACGCGTGGCTGCTTTCGCGACGGGTCGCGGGGCGTTGGGTGCAAGGGGGTAGTTTGGAAATCATCATCTCGAACGCGAGCGACAAGCCCATCTACGAGCAGATATCCTCCCAGATCAAGGGAGCGATTCTGTCGGGCTCGCTGCAGGCGGGCGACGCCCTTCCCTCCATCCGCGCGCTGGCGAACGACCTGCGCGTGAGCGTCATCACCACCAAGCGCGCCTATTCCGACCTCGAGGAGCTCGGCTTCATCGAGACGGTTCAGGGCAAGGGCAGCTTCGTGGCGGGCGGCAACCTGGAGCTTCTGCGCGAGGAGCGCCTGCGCCGCGTCGAGCAGCTGCTTGAGGCGGCGCTTGGCGAGGCGCAGTCGGCGGGCGTGCCCGCAGCGGATCTGCACGATATGCTCGACGCGCTCATTGAAGCGGCGCGCACTACTTGATAAGGAGCAGCTATGTATGACCTGGTTAAGGTCGAGGGCCTGGGAAAGCGGTACGACGGGTTCGCGCTCGACCGGGTAAGTTTAAAGGTTCCGGCGGGGTGCGTCGTCGGGTTCGTGGGCAGCAACGGTGCCGGCAAGACGACCACCATCAAATCGATTTTGGGTATCGTGCGCCCGGATGCGGGCAACATCGCGCTTTTCGGTGAGCCGACCTGCGGCTATGCGGTTGACGACGCGGCGTCCACCAACGCTGCCCCCGCCGTCCACGAGGCGGCGCTCGCCCGCGCGAAGGCGCGCATCGGCGTGGTGTTCGACACCTGCCCGTTCCCCACGGGCTCGTGCGTCGTCGACGTGGAGCGCATCGGCCGCTTCGCCTTTCCCACCTGGAGAGCCCGCACGTTCAAGGAACTTGCCGGCGCGTTCGGGCTCGATGCGAAAAAGCAGGTGAACGACCTTTCGCGCGGCATGGGCATGAAGCTGCAGTTGGCGTTTGCGCTGGCACACGCGCCCGAGCTGCTCGTCCTCGACGAGGTGACGGCGGGGCTCGACCCGCTGGCGCGCGACGAGGTACTCGACATTTTGCGCGACTTCATGGCGGCGGAGGGCCACGGCATCCTGATGTCGAGCCACATCACGTCCGATTTGGAGAAAATCGCCGACTACGTGGTGTGCATCGACGAGGGGCGCCTGGTGTTCTCCTGCGCCGTCGACGACATCACCGACGCGGCGGGGCTGGTGCGCTGCGGCGCGGCCGACGTGGCGGCCATCGCGTCGAGCGGCCTGTTCGCGCCGGGCGCCCTGCGCGTTGCGCGCGGCTCCTACGCGCATGAGGTGCTGGTGCCCGACCGCGCGCTCCTGTCCGAGAACTTCCCGCAGGTCGCCTGCGAGCGCGCCTCCATCGACGACTACATGCGGCTGATGTTGAAAGGGGAAGCCCGATGAAAGCGATGATTTTCTCTGACCTGATCACGATGCGTCGCAGTCTGGTGCAACTGGTGGGCATCATGGCGGCGATCGCCTGCCTGTTGGCGTTCGGCATGGAGACGCTCGTGCCTGTGGCGGCGTGCGTGGCCGTGATGATCCCTGTCATGTACGTGTTCACGGCGATGGCCTACGACGAGCTGAACGGCTGGGAGAAGTTCCGCCTGGCGCTGCCCCTCAGCCGCTCGAACGTGGTGGCGGGGCGCTACGCGGGGATGCTGCTGGTGTGCGCGGCGGCGCTGGTGCTCGGCCTGGCGCTGACGCTGACGATAGCGGGCGTGGCCGAGGCGCTTTCGGGCGGCATGGGCGGCAACCCCAAGGTGGCGGCGCTGCTCTTGGCGAACAACCCGCCCCAGGCGCTGCTTGCCGCGGGCATGCTGGGCGCGCTCACGGCGCTTGTGATGGGCGCGGTGGTGCTGCCGCTGACGATGCGGTTCGGCATGACGAAGGGCGCACGCGTCATGCCGCTGGTGCTGGTGTTCGTGGCGGTGGTCGTCATGGGCGTTTTCGGTGACGCCCTCAACGGGTTCGCCGAGGCGCTTCTGCACGGCGACGCGGGGGTGAGTCCCGTCGCGCTCGGCGTGGGCGCGGTGGCGGCGGTGCTCGCCGTCTACGCCGCCAGCGCCGCGCTGGCCACGCGCCTTTACCGCACCCGCGAGCTTTAGCGCGGGCGCAGGGCGCAGGCGCGCCATAGGGGCGCCTGGCGAAATGCGAAGGCGAGAGACGTCTTGAGTGCCGGGTTCGCCCTCCCGCGTTCCTACCCGAGGCGCTTTGCGTAGAGCATGCAGGTCATGGGCATCTTTCTTTTTCCGAGGCCCAGCACGATTTCCTCTTCTCCTACGCGTTTGAAACCGCGCTTGTCGTAGAACTGGTAGGTGCACGCGTCGTCGGTGAAAAGGTAGACGAGCTTGCCCTTCTCGCGTCGCTCCAACTCGGCCAGCAGCGCGGAGCCGGTGCCCCTCACGGGGTTGTCGGGGTCTGCCGCGAGGAAGCACAGCTCGCCGTCTGGGTTGTGGCTGTCCTTGTAAGCGGCGAGCATCCGTGCGTTTGCGGAATCGTAGGCGTCCTCGCCCCCGACAAGCTTCAGAACCCACCCGAAGGCGCGCACATACGTCCGGCTCATGAGGGACGCTTTGGGCGCGGTCTCGCCGTTCATCTGGGCGAGCAGAACGCCGACGAAGCGCCCCTCGTGGTACGCTGCGATAATTTGGGTTGCCTTGTTTCGCTCCAGATACCAGAAATGGCGCGCATACAGGCGCAACGCCAAACCCTGCGCGTAGCGGTCCAGGTGCATCCCCTTAGTCGCGAAGCGCATGGCAAGCTTCTCGTCGGTTTTCGCTATTTCCTTGAGCTCGAACTGCATGGCGGAATTGCCCTCCTTCTGCGTTCGCGTCCATTATATCCTCGAGAGAGGGGCCGAGGATGGTGTAAACGCCGACAGCGAGGCATTCCCGTTTCCCGAGCGTTATCTTGCGGCGCTGCCCGACGTCTCGCGCGAGGCGCTGCTGCGCGCGGCGCGGGACGCCCAAGCGTAGGCGGGGAGCGGCAACGGGCGTCGAAGGAACGTTGCGTGCTGCCCCCTGTTGCCCTTCGCTCGTTAGCGCCCCTCGCTTTCGCCTGCGGGCAAAAACGGTCGCGCGTGGGAGGCGGAAAGCACCACGGTTGAGCCGTTGTGCAGGGCGCTTGACATCTGCGGCGTGAGGATGCCCGCGATGCCAAGCGCGAGCAGCGCCGAGTTGAACGCCACGGTGAAGCGGTACCCGCTGGCTAGGCGCTTTTGCAGCACGCGCGAGAGGCGGCGCAGCTCCACGATGGCGGCAAGGTCGTCGGAGGTGAGCGTGATGTCGGCGGCCTCGCGCGCCACCGCCGAGCCGCCGCTCATGGCAACGGACACGCGTGCCGCCGCCAGCGCGGGCGAGTCGTTCACGCCGTCGCCCACCATCGCCACCTTGTAGCCCTGGCGCTGCAACTCCTCCACCAGCGCGTGTTTGTCCTCGGGCAGAAGGTCGGCACGGTACTCGTCGATGCCCGCCTGCGCCGCGATGCGGGCCGCTGTGCGCTCGTTGTCGCCCGTGAGCATGATAACGCGTGCAAAGCCTTCCGCGTGCAGCTGCCGCACCACGTCGGTCACGCCCGGTTTCAACGGGTCGTCCACGTAGATGACTCCGCGCAGCTGGCCGTCGACCGCCAAAAACAGCGGCGAGGTGCCACAGGCCTGCTCGTGGATGCACGCCAACTCGTCGGCGGGTACGGGCACGCCTTCGTCCTCCAGCACGAAGTGCTCGCTGCCGATGACCACGCGGGCACCGTCGAGCGAGCTGGCGATCCCGTGCGCCACCACGTACTCCACGGCGGCGTGCCGCTCGCGGTGCTCAAGCCCCTCGTCGAGCGCAGCCTGCACCACGGCGCGCGCCACGGGGTGCGGGAAGTGCTCCTCCAGGCACGCCGCCAAACGCAGCACCTCCTCGCGCGTGTAGCCGTCGTAGGGCTCCACGTGGGCGACGCGCGGTGTGGCGGCGGTCAGCGTGCCCGTCTTGTCGAACACGATGACGTCGGCCTCGGACATGGCCTCGAAGTAGCGCGAGCCCTTCACCATGAAGCCGCGCGCGGCGCTCTCGCGCTGGGCGGTCATGACGGCGATGGAGCCCGAAAGGCGCAGCGCGCACGAGTAGTCCACCATGAGCGTGGCGGCCGTTTTCGTGAGGCTGCGCGTGGTGAGCGCCACGATGCCCGCCAGCAGGAAATTCCACGGCACGAGGGCGTCGGCCATCGACTCGACGCGCTTTTGGTTGGCCGACTTGCACGCCTCGGATTGCTCCATCATCTGCACGATGGAGCGCACCTTCGAGGCCGCCGGGTCGCCCGTCACGCGGATGCGCACCTCGCCTTCCTCCACGGCGGTGCCGGCGAACACGGTGTCGCCTGCGCTGCGCACCACGGCCAACGGCTCGCCCGTAAGCGAGCTTTGGTTGACGGCCGCCTCGCCCGAGACGACCTCGCCGTCCACGGGAATGGCGTCGCCCAGGCGCGCCACCACCACGTCGCCTTCGTGCAGCTCGGCGATGTCGATCTCGACTTCGGCCCCGTTGCGCTCGACGTGGGCGCGCGTGGGAATGTCGAGCAGCGAGCGTGCAAGCCCCGCCTCGCTGCGGCGCTGCGTGAAGTCCTCGAGTGCCTCGCCCACGTTCAGCAGGAAGATGGTCGAGCCTGCGCTGCCCGTTCCCCGCAGAAAGCCCATCGCGATGGCGGCGCCGTCGAGCACGGGCACGTCGAGCCTGCCCGTGCGCAGCGAGTGGAGGGCGGCGCGCCAGAAGGGCAGCGCTTGGTAGAGGTTCACGACGCGGCGGATAGGCGAGGGGAGAAGCGCGCGCCTGATGAAGTGCGCGACGGCCATGTTCGCCAACTGGGCGAACAGGTGGCGTGGGCGCGGAGTGAGCGCCCATGAGTCGGCGGGCTCCCAGGCCTTGAGGTCGGCGGGCGTGATCGCGGCGACGCGGTCGATGACGGCGTTGCGCGCGGCAACCATGTCGGCGGCGGCGAACGCGACGGCAACCGAGCCCGCCTTCGGGTAGGCGACGGCGCGCGTCACGCACGCCATGCCGAGCAGCGTTTCCTCGAGCGCCGTGGCGTCGTGCTCGGGGAGTTTTCCGCCCAGCTCGAAGCGAATGCGCCCGGGAACCTCGTGTTTGATGCGGTAGCGCATGGGCTACTTCGCGGCCTTTTTGGACTTGGCGGATTTGGCGGGCTCGGCGGCTGCAGCGGGCTTAGGCTCGTCGGCTTCCGCCTCGCCGTTCTCCGCGTCGGCCTCCTCGATGGCCATGAAGCCCTCGCCGCCCTCGGCACGCTCGTAGCCGGCCTCGGCCATGAGGTCGTCGAACTCGGCCTTCGCCTCGTCGACCATCGACTCGACGGACTCCTTCGCCTTCATGCCGCACACGATGCCCTTCACGTACGCCTTCTTCGCGGGCTTGCTCGTGACGGCCTTGACGCCTGCGGTGCCCAGCAAAAAGCCGGCGCCGATGAGAATTCCAGGATGCATGATGCGACCTCCTTGTGCCAGTGAAATGCGGAATGTCGAGCGTGCTGCTCGGCTTAGTTTGCAGTATAGAGAAACGGTGGGCGAACTGGAGAGCACGCAGGTCAAACGCGTACTCAAGCCGAAAGTTTGTTATGGGGAACAGTTTTGCACCCCTTCCGCGCCCCTGCGTCTGCGGGCGCGTCTCCCGCTTGTCGTGCTCCTTTGCTCCCTCCTGTTTACGCGCGCACCTTCTTTCTCCACTCGGTGGGGGTTATACCGGCGTCTTCCTTGAACGCCTCGGCGAAGCTGCTTTGGCGGGCGTAGCCCACGGCACGCGACACCTCGGCGACGGGCAGCGTGGTGTCGCGCAAAAGTTCGCAGGCGCGCTGCATGCGAACGCCGTGCAGGTAGGCGCCCACGCTTGCGCCCGTGGCTTGCTTGAACGCCGTGCACAGGTGCGTGCGGCTCACGAACAGGGCGTCGGCGACGGCTTGCAGGGTAAGCGGCTCGCCGAGGTGGTCGCCGAGGTACGCCTTCGCCTGCTGAGCGATGTCGGCGGCGTCGCTTGAGCCTGTAGGCGCGGAGTTATGCCCCCGTGCGCCCGCGAGCGCGGGAGCGGGGGCGTGCCCCAAAGAGTTCGTCTTCGTTGCGTTTCCCATGATGAGCGATACCGCCTCCATAACTTTTGACGTGATATGCATGGGCGCGTGCGCGAGGTTGGCGCACGTGGGATTAAAGCTGCGTAGCACGGCGTTCAACGCGTCGGGCAGCGTGTTTGCGGGTGCGCTTGCCAGCGTTTCGGCCATAAACGCGGCACCGTCGGGGGCTATGCGCGACAGTTCGTCGAAAAAGCGCGGCGTGAACGTGATGGTGCTCGACACGTAGCGCTGCCCGCCCGCCATTTCGTAGCGCACCTTGCCGCCGGCTTGCCGAAACGACACGAAGTTGCGCTCGCGCATGCGCATGGTCGGCGACGAGGGCAGCGGCGAGCACGTTTGCGTCGCCGCCGTGCAGGCGCGCGACATGGAGGCGAGGCACGTGAAGTCGTCGGGGAACTCGTAGAGCGTAAATGTCTCGTTCACCTGTACGTCGTGCACCGAGATGAGACAGCCGTCGCCGACGCTGGCAACCCAAAGCGTGCCGCGCCCCCATTCGCCTTCGCCCACGCTGAGCGACCCGCATCTCGTGGGAATTTCGCGCAGCCCGAGTTGCTCCATTTGCGGCACGAAGAAGGTGTGCAGGTCGGGCGCTACGTCGGCGATCATGCGGGTTGCCTCCTTCGGTTCGCGGGCTCGGTTTCGGCTGCGTGCTTGCGTTTCGATGCTTGCGCGACGTGCCGCTTTGCCGCTGTGACGCTGCGGCGCGGCCTTTCGGTGCGGCTATCGTTCGCGGCGTTTTCGATTCCGTGCGCAAGTTATCTTTAGCAAACAAATCTTCCGAACGCGATGATAAGTTAGCTGAGTTAAACATGCAAGGTTTAAGGAGGTAAACTTTTGGAGAAAAAGAAGAAAGAGCCAAGCTCCTCCCGTAGACGCAGCGCCGTGTCGCGGCTGCTTGATTTCGCCGGGCCGCGCAAAGCTCTCACCTATCTGGGCTGCGCGCTCTCCGCGATTTCCATGGTCGTGGGATTTGGACCCTACGTGTGCATCTGGCTGGTGGCGCGGGACCTCATCGCCGTGGCTCCCAACTGGAGCGCGGCAACGGGCATCGCGGTGTATGGCTGGTGGGCGCTTGGTTTTTCCGTCGCGTCTATCCTGCTGTACTTCGCAGGGCTCATGTGCACGCACCTGGCGGCGTTCCGTTGCGCGGCGAACATGCGCAAGAGGGCAACCGAGCATCTGATGCATGCGAGCCTGGGGTATTTCGACACGCATGCGAGTGGTGCGCTGCGGCGCGTGGTAGACGGCTGCGCGGCGGAGACGGAGGGGATGCTTGCCCACAAGCTGCCCGACACCGCCGGTTCGGTGGCGATGATCGTGGGCATGCTGGTGCTGTTCTTCGTGTTCGACTGGCGGCTGGGTCTTGCATGCCTGGTGCCGGTGGCTCTCTCGCTCGTCTGCATGCTCCACATGATGGGCGGGCGCGGCATGGAGTTCATGACGAAGTACATGGGTGCGCTGGTGAAGATGAACAAGACGGGCACCGAGTACGTGCGCGGCATCCCCGTGGTGAAGGTGTTCCAACAGACGGTGCACTCGTTCAAGGCGTTCCACGATGCTATTCAAGAGTTCACCCGTCTTGCGCAGGACTATGCGGTGAAATGGTGCCGCACGCCGCAGTCGCTGTCGCTGACCATCATCAACGGAGTGGCGTTGTTCTTGGTGCCGGTTGCCATTCTGCTGGCGCCGGGTGAGGGCGATTTCGGCACGTTTCTGGCCAACTTCGCGTTCTACGCCATCTTCTCGGCGGTCATTCCCACGGCTATGACGCGCGTGATGTTCATGTCGGATGCGCTGCAATCGGCCGCCGATGCGGTGAACCGCGTGGAAGAGGTGCTGGCGGCTCCTGTTATCGAAGCGCCCGCCGTGCCGAAGAAGCCGGTCGACAACTCCGTCGTTTTCGACGATGTGAGCTTCGCTTACGAAGGGACCGACGAGCCTGCGCTGTCCCACGTGAGCTTCAGCGTGTCGGCGGGGTCGACCGTGGCGCTGGTGGGGCCCTCCGGCGGCGGCAAGACCACGGCGGCCAGCCTGGTGCCTCGCTTCTGGGACGTAAGCGCGGGGCGTGTGCTGGTGGGCGGCGTGGATGTACGGAGCATGGATCCGCACGAGTTGATGGAGCACGTGGCGTTCGTGTTCCAGGCCAACCGCCTGTTCAAGCAGAGCGTACTTGAGAACGTGCGCGCCGCGCGGCCCGACGCTACGCGTGAAGAGGTCGCCCGTGCGCTTTCCGCCGCCCAATGCGACGACATCATAGAGAAGCTGCCTGACGGCGCAGACACCGTATACGGCGCGGCAGGCGCTCATTTCTCCGGCGGCGAGGTGCAGCGGCTCATGCTGGCGCGCGCCATTTTGAAAGATGCACCCGTTGTGGTGCTTGACGAGGCCACGGCCTTCGCCGACCCGGAAAACGAGGTCAAGATACAAAAGGCGTTCTCCGAACTGACGCGTGGGCGCAGTGGCGAGAAACGCACCGTGTTGATGGTGGCGCACCGGCTTTCCACCGTGCGCAACGCCGACAAGATCGTGGTTCTGGACGCCGGGCGCGTGGCGGAGCAGGGCACCCACGACGAGCTGCTGGCAGCGGGCGGCCTGTACGCGCGCATGTGGGCGGACTACGAGCGTGCCGTTAGCTGGAAGATCACGTCCGAGGAGGTGGCGTAGATGTCTATCAAAGAGAAATACGGCCTCACCGACGAGGGCGTGCGCAACGTCAAGCTTGGTGCCGCGTGGACGGCGGTGTCGAATATCGCGGTGTTCGCGGGCGTAGGGATCCTGTTTCTCGCGATGGGAGCGTTTGTCGACCATGCGATAAGCGGCGCGTTGCTGCCCGATCTTCTACCGTATCTGGCGGGGCTTGTCGTGTTCATCGTGGTGCTGTTCGTCACCGAGTACTTCGCCTACTATTACCAATACGGCGTCATATACAACGAGAGCGGCCGACAGCGCATCGGGTTGGCTGAGCGTCTACGGAAACTCCCGCTGTCGTTTTTTGGGCGACGTGATCTGGCCGACCTCACCGAGACCATCATGGGCGACGTGAAAACCATTGAGCATGCCTACAGCCATGTGCTGCCCGAGCTGTACGGCGCCTACATCATGCTGGGCGTGGCAGCGGCGGGCTTGCTGGTGTTCGACTGGCGACTGGCCATCGCGGCGCTGTGGAGCGCGCCGGTGGCGCTGGGGCTGCTGTTCGGCGCGCGGGGCATCCTGGCGCCGCTTGTGCGCGAGACGCGCATGAAGAACCTTGCCGTGTCCGACGATATCCAGGAAGCGCTTGAGTGCGTGCGCGAGGTGCGCGCCACCAATCAGGAGGAGCGCTACCTTGGGCATATCCGCGCCGACGTGGACGCCGCCGAAAGGCAGACCATCAAAGGTGAGCTTATGATGAGCGTCTTCGTGAACGGTGCGCAGATCGTGCTGCGTCTGGGGCTTGCCACCACCGTCTTGGCGGGCGCGGCGTTCGTGCTTGACGGCACGTGCGGCTTCATGACGCTGTTCTGCTTCTTGCTGGTGGTGTCGCGCGTCTACGCGCCGTTCGACCAGTGCCTCATGCTCATTGCCGAGCTGTTCGCGGCCAAAACGGCGAGCGCCCGTATGAAGAGTTTCTTCGAAGAACCCCTGGCTCAAGGAGGCAACGATTACGCACCGCAGGGTCACGATGTCGTGTTTGACGACGTGTCGTTTTCCTACGGGGGTGGCGAGCAGGTTCTCTCGCACGTGGAATTCACGGCGCGCGAGGGCGAGGTCACCGCTCTCGTGGGGTCGAGCGGAAGCGGCAAGTCGACGTGCGCGAAGCTCGCGTGCCGCTTCTGGGACGCAACGTCCGGCCGCGTGACCGTAGGTGGCGTAGACGTGGCGACAGTCGATCCCGAGGTGCTGCTGGGGGATTTTTCCATGGTGTTCCAAGACGTTGTGCTGTTCGACGATACTGTGATGGGCAACATCCGCCTGGGTAGGCGCGGCGCATCCGACGAGGAGGTGCTCGCTGCGGCGCGGGCCGCCAATTGCGACGGGTTTGTCTCGCGCTTGCCGCAGGGCTACGAAACGATGATCGGCGAGAACGGGGCGCGCCTTTCCGGCGGCGAACGCCAGCGAATCTCGATCGCGCGGGCGCTTCTCAAGGGCGCGCCTATCGTTTTGCTCGACGAGGCGACGGCGTCGCTCGACGTGGAGAACGAGTCGCAGGTGCAGGCCGCGCTCTCGCGGCTGCTTGCGGGGCGCACGGTGCTGGTGATCGCGCATCGCATGCGCACCGTCATGAGCGCCGACAACGTGGTGGTGCTCGACAAGGGCTGCGTGGTGGAACAGGGCAGCCCTGCCGATTTGCTTGCGTCGGGAGGCATGTTCGCGCGCATGGTGAAGCTGCAAAACGAGTCGGCCGCCTTCGCGCTGTAGGCTGCGCGTCAAAGGCAGCGGGGGGGACGAGGCTTCACCCCCCCGCTGCCGTTCGTGCGTATCGGCGAGCCTGCAGGCCCTACCGCGCGCTTTTCGCGAACGCCTCCAGCTGCTTGAACGATGCACCGTTGAGCAGCTTGCCGGGCATAAAGCGCGCGTCGGGCGCCGAGGGCTCAAGCTCGGCGACGGTGTTCCCCAGGCCGCTGCCGCCCGAGGTGGCAAACGGCACGATGGTCTTGCCCGCAAGGTCGTGCGCCTCCAAAAACGTGTTCACGATGGTGGGCGCCACGTACCACCAGATGGGGAAGCCCACAAACACCGTGTCGTAGTCGGCGATGCTCTCGCACGTGCGTGCGATGGCGGGGCGGCTCGTCTTGTCGGCCATCTCGACCGAGCTGCGGCTTTGCGCGTTTTGCCAGTTGAGGTCGGCGGCGATGTAGGGCACCGCAGGCTCGATCTCGAACAGGTCGGCGCCCGCCGCGCGCGCCAGGTCGCGCGCCACGCCCTCGGTGACGCCGCTCGCGCTGAAGTAAGCTACCAGTGTTTTCGCCATAACAGTTCCTTTCGCTCGATGTTCTATCGCGGCGCATTGTAGAACTTTGAGCCAACTCCAAGTCAAGAAGAATAAGGCGAAAGCACAATGGGCGTTTCGTGCTTCTTTTGCCGCGCGTCTACTTCGCCAGCGCGTTCCAAAGGCTGATGTTCGCGTAGCTGCGCCAGGGTCGCCACTGTTCGGCGAGTTTGAGGCGCTCTGCGGGCGAGAGCTCGGGAAGCGCGTGCTTGATGCCCGCGTCCGTCTCCAAAAACGCGTCGGTGTAGCCCATCGTGCGCATGGCGATGTAGTTTGCCGACCACGGGCCGATGCCCTTGACGGCAAGCAGCGTCTCCAGCTGGTCCGCTATGGGCAGGCTGCCGTCGAAGGTGAGCTCGCCTGCGTCCACCAGGCGCGCGATCTCGACTATGGCGCGCGAGCGCGACTTGATAACGCCCAGGGTGCCGAGTGCTTCCTCCGCGCTGGGCAGCGCCAGCACGTCGGACGCGGTGGGGAAGGCGCGCGCGAGGCCCTCGACGGGCGCCTCGACTGAGGCGCCATAGGCGTCCACAATTCTTGCCGCGAGCTTGTTCGCCGCGGCGAGCGTCACCTGCTGGCCGAGCACCGCCCGTGCGCACGTCTCGAACCCGTCGAAGCAGCCCGGCACGCGCGTTCCGGGAACGTAGGAGCCCGGCATTGCCGCGTCGAGCGTGCGGATGCCGTCGCCTACCGCCGCCGGGTCGCAGTCGAGGTCGAACTGGCGGCGAACCCTGGCGCAAACCTGCGACGTCACGGGAAGCAGGCTCTCGGAAAGCGTGACCACGAGCGCGTTTTTGGCGGGATCGTCCTCGACCGCGATCCAGCCCGCGACCTCGACGCCCTTGTCGGTGCGTACCCGTACCGTGCGGGCGTAGGTGTCATCGCCCACCGCCTCTGCTCCTAGCAGGGCGCGCACGCGGAAGAAGTTGAGCAGCAAACCGAAGCGATACGGCGGCCGATACCCCAGGCGCACGGTGAACGTCCCGTGCGCCGCCGTGCCTTTTCCGCGCCGCTTTCGCAGGCTCGTCGGCGTGAGCCGATAGCGCTCTTTGAATACGTCGTTGAAGCGGCGCGTGCTGCCGAACCCCGCCGCTTTCGCCACGCGCGGTATGGAAAGGTCGCTGTCGGTCAGGAGCTGCTTCGCCAGATGCAGACGGCACGTTTGCAGATACTCGAGCGGCGTGACGCGGTATTCCTCCATGAAGGCGCGGCGAAGGTGTCGGTCGGTGTAGCCGAGCTTGGCCGCGAGCCGCGACATGCTGATGTTCTCGGTGCACCGCTCGTGCAAAAGCTTCGCGGCGCGCCTCGCCAGGCTCGCCTTCGCGTCCACCGGTGCCATGCCTGGCGCGATTTCCGGGCGGCAGACGAGGCAGGGGCGATACCCCGCGCGCTCCGCCTCGGCGGCCGTGGCGAAAAACGTGCAGTTCTCAAGCTTGGGCTTGTAGGGGCAAACCGGGCGGCAGTATATGCCCGTGGACGAGACGCCCACAAAGATTTGCCCGTCGAAGCGCGGGTCTTTGGTCTTGAACGCCTTGCAGGCGGTCTCTTTGTCGAGGGCGGAGAAGGAGGGCGGTTCTGCGCCCGCCCCTTTCGCGCGGCCCGTCACAGCGCCGTGCCCTTCTTGGGGCGGAAAAGGCCTTCCATCGGCACGCCTTCGTGTTCCAAAAGCCACGTTTTGCGGTCGAGGCCGCCGGCATACCCGGTGAGGCTGCCCGACGCACCTACCACGCGGTGGCACGGTATGATGATGCTCACGGGGTTGTGCCCGACGGCGCCCCCGACGGCGATGCTCGCCACACGCTTGCCCGTTTTCGCCTCCAAGCTCTTCGCGATGCTCCCGTAGGTTGTCGTTTGCCCGAAGGGTATGGCAACAAGCTCGCGCCAAACGGCTTTCTGGAAGTCGCTCCCATGGGGGTTAAGCGCCAGGCCGTCAAGCGGCGGGTTCTTCCCCGCGAAGTAGTCGTCGAGCCACGCTTTGGCCGCCGCCAGGTTCTCCGTCTCGCCGAACGCGTCGAGCGCATCGGGCGCGGCTCCCTTCGCGAGGGGCATGCCGAAGTACTTCTGCCCCTCCAGCCAAAGCCCGCATATTCCCACACCGTCGTCGCATACGGTGAGCTCGCCTACGGGCGAGTCGTATTTCATGCAAGTGTATGACATTTGCTGCCGCCTTTCGTAAAATCGCTGCGTCTCATTCTAGCGTCGGTCGACGCAAAATTCAGCTGGATTCGGACTTGCATATGACGGCGCAACGACGTAACAGGTACCGAAGGAGTGTTGCGAACATACGCTTTGCTGAGAGTCGGCTGCACGTCTGGCGTCTCGCGTGGGGCTTTGCTGGATGCTGCTCGATGAGGTCACGGCGTCGCTCGGCGCGGAGCGAACTCGGCAAACAGCGTAATGGCGAGCGATGCGGAAAGGGCGGCGCTCGTCTTGTCGACGGGCGTCGCCCTTGTTCGCGCCGCTGGCTGAAAGCGCCTCTTACTTTTGGCCCTCCACATCAGGGTGCCACTGGGCAAACTGGGCAAGCTGCGCGTCCGTGCGGTGGTAGATGGGGTCGTTTTTGTCAAGCGCAGCGATGGCGGCCATGTCCCCGTCCGTAAGCTCGAAGTCGAAGACGTCGATGTTTTCGGCGATATGCGCGGGCGTCTTGGAGCCTGGGATCACGATGTTTCCCTGCTGAACGTGCCAACGCATGATGACCTGGGCGGCGGACTTGCCGTACTTCATGGCAAGCTCCGCCACGACGGGCTCGGCCATGATGGAGCCGTTGCCGCGCCCGCCGAGCGGGAACCACGCCTGCAGCGCGATGTCGTGCTTAGCGAGCGTGCGCTTAAGCGCGGTTTGCGGGAAGTAGGGGTGGCACTCCACCTGGATGAGGGCCGGGGCGACCTCGCAGTGCGCCAGCACGTCTTCGATCTCCGCCTCGTTGAAGTTTGAGATGCCGATGGCGCGAAGCTTGCCAGCCGCATAGGCCGCCTCGAGCTTCTGGTAGCCGGCGAGGTAGTCGCCCGCAGGCTGGTGCAGGATCATGAGGTCGATGTAGTCGGTGCCCAGGCGCTCGAGGGTCTCGTCCACGGCGGTCGTCGACTCGTAGAAGCACGGCCAGAGCTTGGTCTCAAGGAAAATTTCCTCGCGGGCGCGGCTTGATGCCTTCATGCCGCGGCCGACGGCGCGCTCGTTGACGTAGGCGTTGGCGGTGTCGATGAGCTCGTAGCCGCTTGCAAGCGCAGACGTGACGGCCGCCTCGGCGTCGTCGGGCTCAAGCAAGTAGGTGCCCAGGCCCAGCTGCGGCATCTTCACGCCGTTGTTCAAGGTGATGTAGTTCATGTGATTCTCCTTTCGTAAAACGCAACGCTAGTTTTGCGATGTATCTTGTACTTTAGGCGTTAAAACTGGATGATTGCCCTAGAGAGTTTGTAATCTGTGTTTCAAAATATGAAAGGTACGTGTCGCATGAACCTCACGGAACTCGAACAGCTGGCGGCAATGGATGAGCTCGGCTCCTTCTCGGAGGTTGCCCGGCGCTTCTTCGTCTCAACGCCCACGGTGACCCGCAACATGGCGCGCGTGGAGAAATACTACGGGGTCGAGCTTTTTTCGCGCGGCAAAAACCGTGTGGACCTCACCGAGGCGGGACGGCTTGCGGCGGTTGGAGCCCAGCGTATCTTGCGCGAGCTTGAGGCTTCCGTGGCGGAAGTTCGCGCTTATGACCGGAATTTGCGCACCATCGACGTCGTTTCCTGTGCCCCGGCGCCGCTCTGGGTGCTGACGCCGCGCGTGTCGCGCCTGTATCCCCACATGGGCATGACAAGCCGTGTGGCGAGCCTTGCGCAGACCGAGGAGGCGTTGGTTGCCGGCTCGTGCGACGTCGCGGTGCTCCCTCGCCCCGCAGGGGAGGCATCCTCCTGCGCCAAGCTCATGGACGAGCACCTCTTTCTCTGCGTCCCTCCCGACCACGCGCTTGCGAAGCGCAAAAGCGTGACGCTCGCCGAGATCAACGGCTTCAACTTCCTCCTCGGCTCCGACCTGGGTTTTTGGAACGACGTGGTGAGAAGGCGGCTGCCCGCCTCACGCTTCCTCGTGCAGGGCGACGAGTTCGCGCTCTCCGAGCTTATCCGCACGTCGAGCTTGCCGTGCTTCACCACCGACGTGGCGCTTGAGAGCCGCTACCGCGACGCCGACGAGGGACGTGTCAGCGTTCCCATCGAGGATGCTGAGGTCAACGTAACGTTCTACCTTGTTGCCACGGAACGCGGCGCGAAAAAGGCGGCGTGCCTCTTTGCTTGAGCGCCCTCCGGCATGGCACGACAGCCGAAAGCGCAGCAGGTGCTGGGGGCGTGTTACCCGCGTCGAAGTATGCGGTCTGGCATTTCAATCCCGCGTATTGCTGAACGGTATGCTCGTCAAAGGAGAAGCGGGCTCCGTTGCGTGTCCTGCGAAGGGTGCCGATGCGCTTTCCGGAGAGATAGACGGACAGATTGGCGCTAGACATGGGAGTTCCCCTTGTGCGGAGAGTTGGGCGGTGCGGGCACGACTTGGTCGGACTTGGGCAGAACAATGATTCTCAAGCCGAGGAACTGAAGGGCCTTTTCCAGCGTTGTCGTCGAGACCCCCTTGCCGTTTTCGAGGGCGGAGAGCGTGGCGTGGGAAACGCCGATGACGTCTGCGTAATCCGCTTGGCTGATGCCCTTCTCCTTGCGCACGCGCTTGAGGTGCGCCCCGAGCTGCTCGATGTTGTAGATGTTCTGCACGACGCATTCCTTCATATCAAGATTTTTTGATAAAAACTTCTCGGATAAGAATATCAAAAAAATTTGATATTTGATTAGGAAATAAGAAATGTCAAAAATAATTGATCAACTTGCCGGTCATGCGCCGGTAGGCTTGCTCCGTCGTGACTTCCCATCGACGGCGATGTCGAGCCGATCGCGACTTTGCCTACGCTAACTATCCGTTTTGCCCGCATGCGTTTTCAATAGGCAGAACGCCAGAATGCTTAGTGCGTCATTGGGGCGTTAGGCGCTCGCCTCGTCGCTGGGCAGCAGGTTGCTGACGTACTCGGTGCGCCCGGCCAGCACGTCGTCGTAGAAGCCCTGCTTCCAATCGATGTAGTCGACGCTGCCCTCAAGCTCGGCGATCTGCTCGATAAGGCGCGCCCGCTTCTCGGCCAGCATCACCTTGCGCTCGGGGATGGAGCGCTTCCCCTGCAGGCAAAGCGCCAGGTACTCGCGCATCTCCTCGATGCTCATGCCGCACTTCTTCAGGCAAACGAGGCTTTTCACCCACTCCACGTCGTGTCGATCGAACACGCGGCGGTTGTTCTTGTCGCGCTTCACGTTGGGCACGAGCCCTTGGTTGCAGTAGAACTTCAGCGTTTGGTAGGTCATGTCGGCCTCACGGCAGACCTGCATCATGGTGAACAGCTCGGTGGTTGACTTCTCGCGCCGCCGAGCTCGCCCGCTGGCGCCTGCGCTTACGCCCGCTTCCGCAGTTGCCTTCGCCATATTCCCTCCACATTTCGAAAAAAGCGTTTGACCGATAGTTGCTATCGGTTGTTATAACCCCATTCGTCAGAGAAAGCAAGGTGCTTGAAAGGATGCGAACATGGCAAACGACATGATGTACGTCACGCTCTCCAACGGCGTGAAGATGCCCCAGCTCGGCTACGGCGTGTACCAGGTGACCCAAGACGAGTGCGAGCGTTGCGTGGCCGATGCGCTGGCGGTGGGTTACCGCCATATCGACACGGCGCAGAGCTACTTCAACGAGGAGCAGGTGGGTGCAGCCGTCGCGAAGTCGGGCGTCGACCGCAGCGAGATTTTCCTCACGACGAAGGTATGGCTTGAGCACTACGGCGAAGGGGCCACGCGCGCGTCGGTCGAGGAATCGCTGCGCAAGCTCAAGACCGACTACCTCGACCTGGTGTTGCTGCACCAGCCCTTCGGCGACGCGTACGGCGCGTGGCGCGACCTAGTGGGGCTCTACAAGGAAGGCAAGGTGCGCGCCATCGGCATCTCGAACTTCTACGTTGACCGCATGGTCGAGTTCTGCGAGTTCAACGACGTGCTGCCCATGGTCAACCAGATGGAGCGCCACCCGTTCAACCAGAACACCGAGCTTCAGGAGTGGGAGGAGAAGTACGGCATTGTGCCCGAGGCGTGGGCGCCGTTCGGCGAGGGTCGCGGCGGCCTGTTCGAGAACCCGGTGCTCGCACAGATCGGCGCGGCGCACGGCAAGTCGACCGCGCAGGTCATGCTGCGATGGAACCTGCAGCGCGGCGTGGTGGTAATCCCGAAGTCGGTGCACCGCGAGCGCATGGAGCAAAACCTCGACGTGTTCGACTTCGAGCTGACGGTCGACGAGATGGCGCGTATTGCCGCCCTCGACACGAAGACCTCGAACTTCTTCAGCCACACCGACCCCAAGATGGTGCAGTGGTTCGCCCAAATCGTCGAGGAGCGCAAAACCAACCACGACTGCCGCAAAGACCGCAAGAACTGGTAAGCGCGAGGCTAGAGCAGGTGAATATTATGGCGAAACGGATTTGCACGAGAAGAGATTATTTGAAGATGGGGGCTGTGGCGAGTGCTGCGCTTGTTGCGGGTGGCGCGTTTTCCGCATGCTCGTCGAGTGCGGCGAACACGCAGTCTGCGGCTGAGGAGCAAAGCGAAGGGCAGGAAGGGTCGGCGTCGTCTGAAGCTACAGCGCAACAAGACCCGGCGACGCCGCCTCAACCCGTCTCCGGCAAAGTGCTTGTGGCGTACTATTCGGCTCAGGGTCACACGCGTGCTGTGGCAGAGCGCATTGCCGCTCAAACGGGCGGCGACCTTTTTGAGATCGTTCCTACTCAGCCGTATTCCGACGCCGATCTGAACTGGCGCGACGAGGATAGCCGCGTGTCGCGCGAGCACGACGACCAAAGCCTGCGTGACATCGCGTTGGCGCAAATCACGCCTGCGGGCTTTGAAGAGTATGAAACCGTTTTTGTGGGCTATCCCATTTGGTGGCAGATGGCGGCGTGGCCGGTGAATCGCTTTGTGAGCGAAAACAGCTTCGTGCGCAAAACCGTTGTTCCGTTTTGCACGTCGCAATCGTCCTCGATGGGTTCGACGCGCCAAACTCTCGAGCAGCTTGCGGGCTCGGGCGAATGGCTCGACGGCCAGCGTTTTGGGGAGAGCCCGCAAGACGGCGTGGTAGAGGAGTGGGTCGACGCGCTTTCGCTGCCATAAGGCAAGCACGGGCGGATGGCGTGCCGCGCGATGTTTTCTTCCGCGAAATTCGCCGTTTACACGTACTCTTGAGTACGGTAATCAAGAGTACGAGTTATATGCGGATAGGAGACCCTATGTTTGTTGGCCGCGAGAAGGAGCTCGAGTCGCTCGAGCGCGCATACGCCAAGAGTGGATTTCAAATGGCCGTCATCTATGGTCGCCGCCGCGTGGGCAAGACGACCCTCATAGACGAGTTCGTCAAGGATAAGCCAACGCTTTACTTTACGGCGCAGCAGAAAACCACGAGGCAAAACCTCGAGCTGTTCAGTGCGGTTGCGTATAAAATGTTCTCGCTTCCTGCGTCCCTTCCTGCTTTTGCGTCGTGGGGAGACGCTCTATCTTTCGTTGTTGACCAGGCGCGTTCTTGGCAGGGCGGGCAGCCTTTGGTATTCGTGTTCGACGAGTTCCCCTATGCGGCCGAGGCAGACCGATCGCTGCCGTCGGCCTTGCAGTCGGCGATCGATCACGGTCTATCGCAAACAAACGCGCGGCTCATCTTGTGCGGAAGCAACGAGGGCTTCATGGAAAGCGAGGTGCTCGGAAGCAAAAGCCCCCTCTACGGCCGCAGAACCATGCAGCTGAGGCTTCTTCCCTTCGATTACCTGGATACCGCGCGAATGCTTCCTGGGGCCTCGACTGAAGAGCGCGTTGATTATTACGCAACGTTCGGGGGGACGCCTTACTATCTCTCGCAGATTGACGCGGGAAAGAGCTACGAGGAAAACGTCGCAGAGCTGTTCTTCGACAGGACAGGCCTGCTCTACGAAGAGCCGCTGATGCTGTTGCGACAGGAGCTTCACGAGCCGGCGGGCTACAATTCCGTTCTTGACGCGATGGGGTCGGGGGCCACGTCCCCGTCGCGCATCGCTGACGCGGTGGGCATGAACCCCAATTCCGTCGGCAAATACTTAAGGACGCTCGCGGAGCTTGGAATTGTCGAGAAGTCGGCGCCGTTAGGCGGCGGGCCCGCGTCGAAGCATGCGGTCTGGCATTTCAAGGACCCTTTCTTTTCTTATTGGTACCGCTTCGTGAGCAAATACGTCGGCTCCATCGAAGAGGGCGCGGGCCAAGCCGTTGCAGGCTACGCCACGTCAGGGCAGGTGTTTCTGACGTACGTTGGCCGGCAATTCGAGGAAATATGCTTACAATGGACGCGTCGCGAGGGCATAGCTGGTAGGCTTCCCTTCGTGCCGCTGGAATACGGTCGCTGGTGGGGAACCGACCCCCAGCTGCGCGAGGAAGCCGACGTCGACGTGGTTGCGGTGAACGCGATAGAGCGCGAGCTGCTCGTCGGGGAGTGCAAATGGCGCAACTCGTTTGACGAGGTCGCCGCCATCGAGACGCTGCGTAGTCGCGCTGAGCTTCTGAGGGGATACGGGCAAAAGCACTACGTGCTTTTCTCAAAGGGGGAGTTCAACAGCGGGGCGAAGGCGCAAGCGTCGCGAAGCGGGGATATGCGGCTCGTGACGGCCCAAGAGCTGTATGCCGATTTACAGTAAGAGAGGAACGCCGAAGTTGCTATTTCTGCTATTTGGCCGAAGGCGGCGTAAAGGAAGGCTCGATGTCCATGCTCATCCAGCGGCAAATCATCGAGCAGACTGCGCGCGGCTACGTGGCGTTTTCCATTCCCTTCATGAGGGAGTACCTGCGCGGGAATCGCGAGAGCCTGCCTGCTCGATACGGGTTGTAGGGGGCGAGCGTCAGGGTTTGGCTTCTCCGCCTTCTCCCTGCGATGCGCCCCCTAGCATTCGCTCGCTCTCCTTATTGCTGGCGGTCGGCCTCGAACGCGATCTCGCCCATCTTGGTTTTCATGATGCCCTTGATGGCGTCGCCCTCTCGCTTGCCGCTCATCTGACCTTTCATCTTGAACACCGGCGCCTTGATGGTGATGCTGCCGGAAAAGCCCGCCATGCTGGCCTGCCCGCCCTCGATAGGCTGCTGCTTGCCCATCATCTCGACTGTTCCTGAAAGCGCCGTCCCGTCAACGTTGAACGAGAACACCGCGCGTTGCCGCCCGATGGGCAGGTCGATCTCGGCGACGTACGTTCCCGCGAGGTCGGGGTCGGGCGCATCCTTGGCGATGGTCGCGCGCTCATTTGCCGCCTGCGCCTCGTCGTTTCTCGCCTTCTCGGCCAAAAACGCCTCGTGCTCGTGGTTGAGCTGCTCGTGCTCCCGGTCGAAGGGGTGCGCCATGACCTCCCGCGCACAGCCGCAGTCGACTTCGGCCATGAACGCCTTGAACTCGTTTGCCACGCGCTCGGGGCAGTCGATTTCCATCAGGTGGCACTCGCCTTGCAGGATGGCCGCGTGCGCGCCGCGCGTGTTGCCTATCACCCAAATGTTGTTGTCGTACCAGTCGTGGAACAGGGGATCCTCGGTGCCGAACAGGTAGTCCACGGGGATCGAGATGTTACGCAGAAACTCCGCGCATTCCTCCTGCGTGTCCCATGCCATTTCGGGATACCCGCCGTACTTCGCGATGGTGCCGACGACCTTCTGCGTTTGCACGGGGTCGTCGCCGCCAGCCCCGATGGCGCCAACCTCCTCCATCTTCTTGGGCAACCCCGTCTCGGGGCGGCGAATCTGCTCGGCCATCGCCCATGCGCGGTCCGCCTCTATCATGAGGTCGATAAACTTGTTGGCGTTTTGCGGCTTCACATGCGGGGCCAAAAAGTAGCTGGCAAGCCCTTCGAGCATTTCGGGGTGGTTTTTCGCCATCCACCAACCAGGAATCGAGCCGTGGCACTTGCCGAAGTGCGCGAACTTCTCAAGCTCCAGATGGCGCGCCAGCTCGTATTCGTCGGCTCCCCACTGGTGCGCCCAGTTGACGCTGCCGTCGGCCTCGAGGCAGTTGCCCGGTCCGTCCATGCGCATGACCATGCCGTACACATGGAAGTCATCGGACAGCGCGTCGATGATATCCATGAACGTTATGAGGAAAAACCCAGGAAGAATGACGGGCCTTCCGTTTTTGTTGCCGCGCTCGCAGTAGACGATCTCCGCCCCATAGCTGGTGGTAAACGATTCCGCCGGGCCCCTTACCAAGTTGCTTTCCATGATGTACCCCTTTCGTCGCGTCAAGCTGAGGCTTGTTCCTTTGCGCCCGCTTGCCCATTCACTATAATTAGACACAATCTATAATTAAATAGACAACACGAACGTCTTTATCTGGTTAGGAGCAAGCATGGCAAGGCCAAAACGCGAGCCGGGGGTTCCCACCGCCCGCGCACGGATTGAGGACGCGTTTTGGGAGCTCCTTGAAGAGATGCCCTACAAAGACCTCACGGTAAGCGCCCTGTCGTCACGGGCGCAGGTGAACCACAACACCTTCTACTATCACTTTCACAGCATCGACGACATGGCCAAAGAGTTTGTCGAGGGTTCGCTTTTGACCGACGTGCCGCGCAGCATGATGGTTGCCCTGCGGGGCGGTGAACGCAGCTGGATCGACGCGGTGGCTTCGTGTTTCGTCGAGACGGACGACATGGAACTTCGCTTCCACAGGTTGTGCATTTTGCTGGGGGACCCGAGCGCGCATTGGGCCGTGGAGCTTCTGCAGGGCACGATGCGCGGCTTATGGCTTGAGGCATTGGGCGTGGGCGAGAAGGAACTCTCGCCCGAGGTCCGCATGAGGCTCGCGTTCGTTTTCGGCGGCCTGATGGCGCTGCTCAGGGAGCTGCCAAGCGTGAGCTTCGTTGAGCCCTCGGCCGACGAGATGGTGCAGCGCCTGCGCGCGTTCGGGGAAAGCGATTTGGGCGAAGCGGTGGCGGAGACGCTGAAAGGGTTGCGCGCCGGGGCGGCAGGCAGGTAGGTCGCAACGATAGGCGACGGAACAGGGCTTTCGCCCCGCAAGGCGACGGGTCTCTCGTTTCGGCCCGGTTCCCTCCGTCATTTCCTTCGCGACAGCAGCGGGGCGTAAAACAACTCGTTGAGCAGCGACGCCACGTCCTCGGCGGGCAATGCGGGGTAATGCGAGAGCCAGCGGTGCAAAAGGCTGTTGTGCCCGTCGATCACAAAACGCAGGTACAAGTCGCGCTCCTCGGGCGTGAGGTTTTCGTCGGCGCGCTTCGTCTGGAAGTACGCCTCCATGAGCTGCGCCTCCTTCCTGCGCGTGCGCGGGTTGGCGTGCGGCCCCAAAAGCGCAAGAAAGGCAGGCGCGTTCGCCTGGAAAAGCTCGAGTCGCAAAACCATCGAAGGCGTGCGCTTCGTCGAGTTTTCTCCCATGTCGGCCATAAGCCCGATGCGGTTGATTTCGGCCATGAGCCCCAGGTACTTGTCCTCAAGCGCGCCGATCGCCTCGTCTACGCTGCTGAACAGGCGATAAAAAGTCGATCGCGACACGTTCGCCTCGGCAACGACGTCGCGCACGGTTATCTTGTCATAGTCGGTGTCGAGCATGATCACGGCGATGGCGTTCAAGATGCTGTTGCGGCTGCTTGAGCCGTCAAGCGCTTGGTTCTCCATGTCGATACCCCCTTGGCCGGGCAGTCAAAACGCCTTGCGGGACGGCGACGCCCTTTTCCTTCGCGCCTCGCATCCCTGAGACACATTTACGGGAAAAGTGTCCCATAAGTTGGGCCACGTTTCAACTTCCGCGTTCTTCAATCGGTCTTTCGAGGCGCGTATGTTGGCGTCAGTGCAGTTCGTAACGCGAAACCGAGGGAAAGGACGTGCACTATGTCTCATTTCGAGAATGGCAACTACCAAGTCGATGTCAAGCCGCTGAAACCGCTTGCGCGCAGCGTGTCCATCATCGGCGTCGGCGCCACCCCGTTCATGAACATCTTGAAGGACGAGAACTTCCATTTCCTTACCGAAGGCGAGCTTTTCGGCTATGCGGCGCTTGAGGCTATGCAGGACGCGGGCGTCACGCCGAAGGACGTGGAATACTACTTCCACGGCTCGGCGACGCCGCAGTTCGCTTCCGACTACGTGACGCCGAATATGCAAGTGGCGAACTGGTTCGGCATGAAGGGCAAGGCGTCTTCCTCGCATTCGGAGGCGTGCTGCACGGGGTACGTGGCACTTGAGCAGGCCGTGAACCTCGTGGCGTCGGGCGCCTACGACATCGTGCTCACGGGCGGCTGCGAAACGTCGGTGTCGCACGCCACGCCGTTGCACCCTGCGTGGATGCGCCGCGAGAGCACCATCGAGGAGCTTCTGCCTGCGCTCACGATGATCTGGTCGAAGGACTACACGTTGCCGAGCAAGGCAGCCAACGCCATGTGCGCCGACGCGTGGCTCGACTACTACGCGCGCGAATACAACCTGAGCCACGAGGTGATCGACGACGTGCTCTGCGCGATGGCGAAGTCGAACCGCAAGGCAGCTGCCATCAACCCGCTCGGCGGCGCACATGAGACGTACGAGGAAATGGGAGCGCAGATAGGCATGTCGGCCGACGAGTTCTTGCGCTCCAAGTTCAACCCGCACGCCTCCGAGTACATGCGCATCTCGAACTTCGAGTTGAACGTCGACGGCGCGGCAGCGGCCATCCTGTGCCCGACGGAGATGGCCTACCAGTTCACCGACCATCCCATCGAAGTGCTCGGCACGGGGCACAGCTGCCTTGAGGGCGGCACGGCTCGCCTGGAGAAGTACGCCACGGCGGCGGCCTACAAACAGATTCGCGACCTGACGGGCCTTACGGGCGCCGACATGGATCTTTTCCTCACGAACGACTTCATGATGCCCAGCCAGCTTCTGTCGGCGGAGGAATGCGAGTACCTGCCGCGCGGCGAGGGCTGGAAGCATTACCTCGAGGACAACAACGCCTATTGGGGCGACAAGCCCATCAACACCAACGGCGGTCGCTGCCACTACGGGCATGCCCACGGCGCCTCGGGCTTGGCGGACGTGTACGAGGCCGTGAAGCAGATGCGCGGCGAGATGGGCGAGACGCAGGTGAAGCACCCGGTGAAGTACGCCATGTTGCGCGGCTTCGGCGGCGGCCAAAACGTGACCTGCAGCATTCTCAGGAACTTGAAGTAGAAAGGGCCGGCAATGGACAAGCAGAACTACGAACGCATCAACAAGAAGTTCTACGACTTCCTTGAAGAGGGGAAGGTCATGGGGCGTAAGTGCCCCGCCTGCGGGCACGTGGAGTTCCCGCCCTACATTGCCTGCAACGACTGCGGCAACTTCGAGACGGAGTGGGTCGACCTCACGAACGCGCCTGCGCAGGCCACCTCGCTCGTGCCGCCTTCCATGCTTTTCGGCAATCCCGAGATGCAAAAACGCTTCGACGGCAACTACTGCTACGCGACGGTGCAAGTTGAAGGCGCCGACGAGTACAACTCCGTGGTGCTCAACATCACGCCCGAAAAGACGATGGAACTTTCGCGCAAGGTGCCGCTCGAGGTGCGCCCGACCATCATTCAGGAAGACGGCTACAAGATGGTCTTTTGGGAGATAGCGGAGTAGAGGCAGGATGAACGAGCGAATCGGCGCGGCGTGAGGCGGGACGAACCCGACGCCGCGCCGCGCGCATGAAAGGAGTGTCGTCATGACGGTTGAGGAAGTTGTTATCGAGTGCGCTGCGGCGGCCTATCGCGTCGACGCGTCTGCCATCACGCCCGCAACGAGCGTGAAAGACGACCTGGGCAACAAGTCGTTGCCGCTGCTCGCGTTCGTGTCGGGTATTGAGGAGGAGCTTGACGTGACCATCCCAATGGGCACGGCGCAGGGCATGAGCACCATTCAGGAATTCATCGACAAGGCGAAGGAGCTCTGTGATGGGGTTTCTTGAGGACATGGCGCAACGCGCGGCGGTCGGAGGTGCGTTGCGCGTTGCTTTTCCCGAAAGCGACAACGCCGCGATGCTGCACGCGGCGGCCGAGCTTGCGCGGCGAGGCGTGGCGGCGCCGGTGCTCGTCGGACAGAAGGGCGAGGCGGAGGCGGCGGCAAGCGCGGCGGGCGTCGACCTTGCGGCATTCGCGTTTGCGCCCGAGGAGGCGCCCGAGACGCTCGTTGATCGGTGCTTCGACGGCACGGCGGGCATCATGGGGCGCAAGTCGCTCGCGCGGCGGGCGGGCGATCCTTTGTGGCGTGCGCTCATGCTTGAGGCGGCGGGGGACGTCGACCTCGTGTTCGCGGGCATCGACTACTCCACGGGCGATGTCATCATGGCGGCACAGGGGGTGTTGGGGCTGGCGGAGGGCATTGTCACGCCGTCGAGCGTGGCGGTGTTCGACATTCCCGGCTTTGAAGGATCGGAAGGGTCGCTGCTTGCGTTCGGCGACTCGGCGGTGTGCCAAGAGCCCAACGCCGAGCAGACGGCCTCTATCGCCATCAGCTGCTGCGATTCCGCGGCGGCGCTTTTGGGGTGGGAGCCGCGTTGCGCGTTGCTTTCCTACTCGTCCGACGGCTCGGCGCACGGCACGTCGCCCGAGAAGCAGGCCGAGGCGCGGCGCATCGCCAACGAGCTGCGGCCCGACCTTGCCATCGACGGCGAGTTCCAGCTCGACGCGGCGCTTCGCCCCGATGTTGCCGCGAAGAAGGTGCGCCGCGCAAGCGAGGTGGCGGGGCGCGCGAACGTGCTCGTGTGGCCCGACCTCGACGTGGGCAACATCGCGGTGAAAAGCGTGCAGCTGTTTGCGGGAGGGCGTGCGTACGGCCCGTTCTTGCAGGGCTTCGCGAAACCGGTGTGCGACTGCTCGCGTGGCGCGAGCGTCGAGGAGATCGTGGGCAACTGCGCGGCGGCGTGCGTGATGGCGAAAGGAATGAGCGCATGAGCGGGCGCGGCGCGGCTGAGCGCGGCGCGGCGGTTGCAGCGTCTGCGGGCGCGCGGCGTGCCTGGCGTGTGTTCGCCGTCAACCCCGGGTCGACCTCCACGAAGGTGGCGCTGTTCGAAGGCGAAGAGGAGCTGTTCAAGGAGAACATTGCGCATGGGCGCGATGAGCTGGCGGCGTTCGACACCATCGAGGATCAGGTTCCCTACCGCGAGGAGTTCGTGCGCCGCGCGCTCGCCGAGCGCGGCGTCGAGCTTTCAAGCATCGACGCGTTCGTGGGGCGCGGCGGGTCGTCGTACTCGATGGAGGGCGGCACGTATGTGGCCGACGACCTGCTCGTGCGCGACACGCTGCGCGCCGCTGGCGAGACGGTGCATCCGGCCAACATGGGTCCTGCGCTTGCGAAGGCACTGGCGGAAGAGGCGGGCGCGCACGCGGGGGCGTTCGTTGTGAGTCCTCCCGTCACCGACGAGTTCGACGACGTGGCGCGCGTGACGGGTATCGAAGGCGTTTATAGGCACAGCAACCTGCACGCCTTGAACCTGAAGGAGACGGCGCTTCGCCACGGCAAGTTGGTAGGGCCGGCGTACGCGGAGGGGAACTACATCGTGTGCCACCTCGGCGGCGGCGTGTCGGTGTCGGCGCATCGGCGCGGTCGCATGGTCGACGGCAACGACAACTCCGGCGGCGACGGGCCGTTTGCCCCGACGCGCACCGGGTCGGTTGCTGTGCGCGAGGTGGTGAAACTTGTCGAGGGCGGTGCGCTCAACGCGCGCGAGGTCATGAATCGCACCATTCGCGACGGCGGTTACCTCGACTGGCTGGGCACGGCCGACGCGCGCGAGGTCGAGCAGCGTGTCGAGCGCGGCGACGCGAAGGCAGCGCTTGTGCAAGAGGCGTTGTTTTACCAGATCGTGAAAGAGATCGGCGCAATGGCGTGTGCGCTTGCGGGACGCGTCGACGCCATTTTGCTCGGCGGAGGCCTTGTGCACAGTGAAAGCCTCGTGCGCTACGTGAGAGAGCACTGCGCGTTCATCGCGCCGATATACGCCTATCCCGGCGAGTTCGAGATGGAGGCGATGGCGGCGGGAGCGACGCGCATTTTGGACGGGGAAGAGCAACCGAGGCGTTACAGCGGAAGGCCTGTTTGGAGCGGCTTTTCGTTTGCTGACAACTCTCGTGAGGAAGGAGTATGAGCATGAACACCCTTGAAACGCTGTTCAGCCGCAAGTCGGTTCGCAGCTATACGGGAGCGCCCGTGCCCGACGACGCGCTCGGCGCGGTGCTGAAAGCCGCGATGGCGGCTCCCGTGGGAATGGGACAGTACCAAGACGTGCATCTTACGGTTGTCACCGACGTCGCCGTGCTGCGCGGCATCGAGGAGGCGGCGTGCGCGTTCATGAACCGGCCCGATGCGCACCCGCTCTACGGCGCGCCCGCGCTCATCGTCGTGTCGGCGCGCGATGAGGCGGAGCGCGGAGGCATAACGTACGAGAATTGCGCCGTTGTGGCGCACAACATGGCGCTTGCGGCAACTGAGCTGGGCATGGGGTCGTGCTTCATTTTCGGCGCGCTCATGCCTATGCGCCAATCGCCCGAGCTTCGCGCGCCCCTGGGATTGCCCGATGGGTTCTCGCCCCGCTGCGGCATCGTCCTCGGAGAGACGGCCGAAACATGGGAGGAACGCGCGATTCCCGCCGACCGCATCGGCGTTGATCGCATTTAGCACATCGCATCCGCCGTGCGGCATGGCTTCGCGCGGCGGGCATCGATTAAAAACAAAGGTCAATTGCAAATGAATGAGGAGGTACATCCATGTTGGACGACGGCGTTGGAATTGCGGTCGCAGAGCGCATAGAGGCTGCTCAAAGCGCTCGACGCGATGGTTCTGAAGTTCGTTATACGGTATGTACAGTGAACGGTTGTTGGGAGAGCTGTCTTTTGGCCTGTACTGTCAAAGACGGGGAATTGGTGTCCATCGACGTGGGCGACCCATTGGTCGAAAGTGCGCCGGGGGATGGGTTTGACGAGGGGAGCGTGCGCAAGGGAATGTTTCAGCATCGTCCGTGCGTGCGTGGGCGTATGTGGCGCAAGACACTTGATGCGCCAACGAGGGCTTTATATCCCATGAAGAACATCGGCAAAAAGGGCGATCCTGTTTGGAGACGCATATCGTGGGACGAAGCGCTCGATATTCTCGTTGACAAAATGAGAGAGTTTGTGGACGAGTACGGCCCCTATTCTATCTACACTTATTTGCCGCTTGAGTTTGAGCCGTATGCGGGATTCGGATTCAGCGCATGGGGAATGTCGTCGTTTTCGGGCCATCAAATTGCCGATAACGTTGTTGTTGGCCTTGACGACTATGGCGTTATGGGCGGTCGCGAAACGCAATTCTCTGGAACAGAGCCCCCTGATCTACTTAACACCAAACTTGTCGTTGGCATAGGCTGGAACCCTGCGGTCACGCGCCCTGAGTTCCTCGGACCGTTGGTCGCGTTGAAGGAGAAGGGGGTTCCGATCGTCATCGTCGACCCTCGCTATACGCCAACGGCGCGGACGTTTGCCACGCAATGGATACCAATTCGTCCCGGCACCGACGACGCCTTTCTGCTTGCGATAGCTGATGTCATTTTTCGAGAGGACCTCGTCGATCACGCGTTCGTGGAAGCGTTTGTGGAACCTGAAGGTCTCGGAAAATGGAAGGCGTACGTTCTCGGGGAAAGCGACGGTATTGAAAAAACTCCCGAGTGGGCCGAGGCTATTTGCGCGGTTCCTGCCGAAACGATCAGAAGTCTTGCGCGGCTGTACGGAGCGCATCATGGCTACAGCGACGGTAACCCTTGCTATTTTAAGCTTCATTGGTCGGCGGCTCGCATCGAACGTGGCGAAAATGTGTCGCGAATGGGAATCTATTTGCAGGCGCTTACGGGCAACATCGGTGTGCCAGGAGGCTATTTTGGCGGCGGTGAGTTCGTCGTTCCTCCATTTGTTCCGCCTGTCATGGTGAACTTCGGCAAGGCAGCTCCTTCTTATGCTCCTCCGTCACTTATGTATGTACGTGGTTTGGCCGATGCGATTCTTCTAAAAGATGACGTGAAGAGCGGAAAGATGAGCGAGGCCGAGTATCGCAGGCGTATCGGGTGTGCCCAAGATTGGCCTCTTCCCGACATCCACATGATCTTCAATCAAACGGGTGCTGAGAACGGGTCGCATGACAACCAGCGTTTGTGGGAGGCGTACAAAAAGTGCGATTTCGTGGTGGAACGGGCTTATCACATGGATAGGCCAGAAGTTCGTTACGCCGATCTTGTTCTTCCTACGGCTGATCCTTTCTTCGAGGACGCAAATGACGCTTTCGGTATGGGCGGGTTTGTGATTCCTGTCCTTTCTGGCGTGGGCAATTACGGAAATTACTTCATGTTGAGTCAGAAGATCATCGATCCTCCAGGAGAAGCACGCCCCCTTTCATGGATTAACGGGCAAATCGCGAAGCGCTTGGGCGTGGCTGAACAATCGCATCCGCGTTTTCTCGACGTAATGGACGACCTGTCGGCATGGAACGCCCGCTTTGAGGAGCTGCAGCGCGAAGCATGGGAGAACTGGCGTCCTCAGTATGAGCAATGGGCCGCTGCGATGGGCATCGAGCCGCGTGAAGCCCCAAGCTATGATGAGTTTCTCGAAAAGCCATTGTTCAGAGTACCGCTTGCGCGTGAACCGTTCTATGCGTTTGGCGAGCAAATACGTGGGGAGAGGCCGTTTGATACGGTTTCAGGAAAAATCGAGTTTTATTCGGACTTTCTTGCTGATCCAGACATGGCTGACAAAGAGTTTGTGTTTCCGCGTTCGGGCAACAAGCCGGGATTTTGCTACGGCGGGGAGAAACCGCCCGTCGTCAAGCCGATGGCCGAGTATCAACCCGCGCCCGACCATCCGCAGGGCGAGCTTGCCCAGGACTATCCTTTTCGCATGGTCACGCCGCACTCGTTTTTCCGTCAGCACACGTCGCAAGACAACAACGGTTGGGTTGCTGAGGAAGCTGAGCATGCTTTATGGATGAACGCTGCCGACGCTGCTGCCCTTGATGTTGACGAAAGCGAGTTTGTTCGCGTGATAGCTGAAAACGGCGAAGCTTTCATGCCTGTACATGCGACTGAGAAGATAGCGCCTGGCACGGTTTGCTCCATCTATGGCGCATGGTATGTTCCGTCTGACGAAAAAAGCGACCTTATGCCCGATGGTGTGGATGTGCGGGGTTCGGCCAACAATTTCACGGTGTCACGGCATTTTCCGTGGGTGTGCGCAACCTCGCATTGCTCAAGTCAAGTAAGGATCGAGAAGACAGACGGAGGTGCTGTGCGATGACTCAGTATGGATTCTTTTTTGATGAAGGTCGCTGCACGGACTGTCGTGCGTGTTCCGTTGCTTGCAAGGATTGGAACGACTTGGCTGAAGGGGAGCGTTGGCTCAATGTGTATTCCCAAGAAAAGGGCGCGTTTCCCTCCCTTTCGGGTTGCACTACATGGTCGACGTGTTTTCATTGCGAAGAGCCCGCTTGCATAAACGCGTGCCCAAATGGGGCAATTGTCAAAGAGGGGCGGTTCGGCGCTGTGCTCGTTGACGATGCACGTTGCGTCGGGTGCGGTGTGTGCGCAAGCGCTTGCCCACACGGCGCGCCTGTTGCTTTGAGTGGAGTAGCAACAAAGTGCACCATGTGCGTCGATCGCTTGGCAAATGATCTTGTGCCTGCGTGTGCGTCGGCGTGTCCGACTCGCGCTCTTGACTTTGGACCGATGAACACGTTGGTAGAGAAATACGGCGACTTGCGAGAACCTGCAAATATGTCAACTGTGAGCACAAAGCCTGCGTTCTTGCGTAAAGACAACGCTGCGCACCGAGAGGTCGTCGAATACGACGCCGAGCGCGCTCGCGAGCTTTTTGGGATGAGAGCGTCCGCTTATGACCATTCGGTAGTTTCTAATCAATGGAGCGATGAGTTCTAGGAGATGGCAGCAAAGCCGTCTGCTTCGCCCGCCGCGTGGCATGGCTTCGCGCGGCGGGCGCGGTACGGCGCAAGGAGGGACAGTGGGGGCGGTTAAGGGCGTCGGCGTTGACGTGGTGGATGTCGGCGAGGTGGCTTATCTGGGCGGCTTTGGTGCGGCTGCGCGCGACGACGCACGCTGCAACGACGTGGATGCATGCGATGGGTCGTTGGTCGGCGCCGGGAAGCGCAATGCTTTCATGAGGCGCGTTTTTACCGATGCCGAATGGTCCGAAGGCACGTCTCTCGCATACCCTGCAGCCTACTTTGCAGGGCGGTTCGCCGCCAAAGAAGCCGTGTTCAAGGCAATTTCGGACAGCGTGGGCGATGCATTCGACCTACGCTGCGTCGAAACGCTCTTCGACGAGGGCGGGCGACCGGCCGTTTCGATGGATGGGGCGGTTGGCGAGGCGATGTCCAAAGGCGGCATAGGCGACATCGCCGTGTCGATCATGCGCGAGGGAGGATCGGTGTACGCCTTCGCCTTTGCGCTCGCGCGATGAGCGGGGCGCAAAGGCAATTTCCTGCGCAGCTTGAAGTTGAGGATGAGGGTGTAGCTTTGGGCGATATCGCCCACGAAGGGAGACGGTCGGTATGTTTGAGAAGCTGGGGAAACGGGCGTTGGCGATTCCGCTTGTGGTTCCCGTCGTGCTGGTGTGCATGTTCTCGCTGATGTTCTACCCGATGGCGAGGATGGAGCTCAAGGGGCTGCCGTTCGCGGTCGTATGCCTGGACGAGGGAATTGACATGCCGGCGGGGCACGTCAACGCGGGCGAGGCGATGGTCGAGCAGCTGACCGACCCCGATGCCGGCGGCGTCGAGGAAGAGGCCGACAGCGAAAGCACCGAAGGCGGCTCGCTGATGTCGGCGGACGCTGTTTCGTGGGTGGAGTACGGCAGCCAGGAGGAGCTCGACGCCGCATTCGACGCCGGCGAGATATACGGAGCGATCGTGATTCCGGAAAACTTCACGCTCTCGCAGGCGGCGCAAGACGTGGGCGAGGCGAACCTGCGGGTGTACCTCGACAAGGCCAAAAGCCCGCTTATCGCTACGCAGCTCCAGTCAGGCATGTCGCTCATGCTCGCGCGGCTCGGCGTCGGAGCCGACGTCGAGGTGATCAACGACGGCGGTTACGCCGGCGAGGACGCAAGCCCCATGTCGGGCATGCTCCTGTTGCAAGTTTCGCTTTTGCCCTTGGTTCTCGGGTCGGCCGTTGGCGCGCTCGTATTGTCGCGCGCGTTGAGGCTCGGCGAAGGCCGTCGTGGGCGATTCGCCAAGCTGGCGCAGCAGCTCGGCGTCATGGTGGTTGCGTCAGGCGTCATGGCGCTGTGCGCCTATGCGGCGGTGATCGTGGTCGTCGGCGCCGAGATTCCCCTCGCAACGAGCGTTCTGTTCATGTGGCTTGCCGGTTTCTGCGTGATGCTGCTGGTGTGCGGCGCGGCCGACGTCCATTTGGCCCTCGGCGTATTGGTTGTTCTCCTGGTTATGGGGTTCGGCAACATGACGGGCGTGCTGCCCTACGAGACGTTGCCCGCCTTCTGGCAGGATTGGGTGTATCCGTGGGCGCCGCAGCGGTTCATCGGCGACGGTCTGCGCGAGGTGTTCTATCGCGGCTTCGGCGTTTTGAACGCGGGCACGGCGGGCGTGGCGACCATCGGCGCCGTCGGTCTGGCTCTCGGTTGCCTGGCGGCTTTGTTGCCGAGGGGAAAGAAAGCGTAAGGGGAAAGCGGCGCTCCTCTTGCGTTCTCGGGCTAGCCTTCCTTCCGTTTATGAGACAATGGGCGTGTTTACGCGTTGCGTTGCTTTGCGGAAGGGGTGGCCGATGGGTCGGTTTCGTGGGGTTCTGGCGCTGTCGCTTGCGGCGATGCTTGCTGTGTGCGGCGTTCCGGCGATGGCGTTCGCCGACGAGACGTCGTACACGGAGGACATCGCCCTTGTGCAGAATATGTCTCCCATCGGCGACGACGATGCCTACACAACCGAACGATATGCGACGGGATGGGGCACGAACGCAGCGGTTTCGGCGCGCGCCGTTGCGGGCGACGAGGGGCGTGGAGAGGCGGTTGGCGAAGGTGGCGGCGTGACCGGCGAGGACGACGGCGCGGTTGGCAACCATGCGACTGGCAGCGGCGCGGCTGGCGAGTTTGTTGCCGAAGGCGACGACGCATCCGTTGATTCGGCTGCCGAGAGCAACAATGCGGCGTTCCGCATTGCCAACGATTGCGCAACGTGCTCGCTTCCGTGCGGCACTCCTGAGCTCACGTTGCCCGATGGCGTGGCGGGCACGTTGGCGAACCGCTCGACGGACGACGATTCCGACGCCGACCCCGATGCCGAAAGCGCCGTTCCGCAGGCCCTTGACGCGGGGGACGATGCGTCGCCGGGCGCGGATGCCGGCACCGATTCCGACGCCGACAACGATGCCAGCAACAACGCCGACGCCAAAACTGACACGCAAACATCCATTCCGCAAGTCGGCGAAACCCGCACGTTCACAAGCGACTATCGCACAGACGATGCCGGCAACCTCATGGAAATCCCCTGCACGCTCGTGCAGGTAGGCGACGACTACACCATTTGGGTGGAAACCTCCCGCAAAGACGCGCTGACGCTCGAGCTGCTCGAGCAGATCGAAGCCGAGCTGCCCCGCGCCCTTGCGAAGGTAAGCGACTGTATCGGCTCGCTCGATCCTGCAGAAGCGCAGATTGACGTCGACATCGACCGTGACGGCAAGACCGCCTTCGTGTTCCACGATTACGGCGAGTACTCGGCGGGGTACTTCTGGATGGGCGACCTGTACGACCCGAAGGACTACGAGGAAACCGACCCGGCGACCGCGGAGGCGCTGGCGTCGTCGAACTGCACGGACATGCTGCACATGAACCTGACCAACACCGTCGACAACGACGGGACGGCAAGCTTCAACCTGGACGTCGCGATGAACACGCTGGTCCACGAATACACGCACCTCGTCACGTTTGCCTATACGACGCCGGAAGACGAAAACGACGAAAGCGCGCACGACGAGACGTGGCTCAACGAATCGGTGTCGAAGGCCGCCGAGGGCCTGACCGGCTACGGGGAGGCGGCCTCCGACAACATATCGTGGATCGCGGCGGGCTACCTCGACTACGGTTACACGGAGCCGTTCGTTTTTGAGGGCTACTACGTGCCGACGATCGCCGATACCGCCGAGTCGCTCGACGCGACCAACGCGCGCTACGGCCAGTGGTACCTGTTCTCGCTGTACCTGGTGGCGCAGACGAAAGGTTTAAACGGTGGCGGTGAGCACCTGTGGAAAACGGTTCATAAAACGGGGAACCTCACGGTCGGCTCCCTGATGAAAACGCTGAGGGGTATGGGCTACCTGGGCAACGGCGCATCGGCGGATGCCCAAACCTTCGACGACGTGGTGGAAAACTACAACCTCGCGCTGGTGCGGCGCGACGCAACGGGGCCTTACAGCTTGGTGAACAACGCCTCTGCAAGTCCAAGCGAAGTTTACGGTGCTGAGGTGCCGGCGTTCTCCTTCGAGCCGGAAAACCTCGCAACCGAGATGCCGGGCGGCGGCTCTGCGGCCGTCGCGCCGGTTGAGATAGCGGGCGAGCCCGACGAGGCGGCTGCAACGAGCGGCTCGGGCAAGGGGCGCGTGCGCGTTGTCAAGTCAACGTGTGCCTACCCTCTTGCGAACCGCGTTTCCTTCACGCCCTACTACGGTAGGCTCCACGAGGGCGACCCGATTGTTGTTGCGCCCGCCTCGCTCGGCCTCTACGAAACGGCAACCGTCGACGCCTTCCCCATTGTGGTGGTTGAGGTTTTTGCCGACGGATCTTTCGGCGAAGCGTTCCTCGCCGGGGACGAGGACCTGGTGTACACGAGCGGCTTGTCGTACCTTGCCGCCTGCGCAGTGTTCGAACAAGGGGTAACGCTGCAGCAGCTGAGTGGCGTCTACGAGTTGGCGGAAGAAGGCGAAGGTGGCGATGGCCCTGGCGCTGGTGGCGAAAGCGAACTGCCCGAAACCGACGGCGGTGAAGGCACGCCGCTCGCCGCAACGGGCGACGACGCGCTGCCCGCTGCCGCCGTGCTCGCGGCGTTTGCTTCGCTTGCGCTCGCGGTTGCGCTGTGCGTGCGGGCGGTGCAGACGGGACGTTCCAAATTGCACGCCGAGCACGCGCGCAGGTAAACGGACGCCGTAGGCAGCGCTCTTCCATTCTCCGTTGCCTTTACTTTTACCGTCGTAGAAAGAAATTTGTCGCGCATTTCGGGGGGAGGGTACTTTATTCTTATTGCATAGTTTGATTCGGACGCGACAGACGGCGAGCGTGCGGAGGAAAGGACCCCCGATGAG
>JAUNGO010000017.1 GCA_030524475.1 Eggerthellaceae bacterium
TGGAAGGGCCCGGGAGGGGATTCCCCCTCCCGGGCCCTTTTTGCGTTTCGGGGCGCGTGCAGGGCCGCGCGGGGGATTGCCGGCGCCCGCCGCGTCCTTCGCCGCCGCTCGTCGGTTGCGGGCGTGTTAATTCTTTGGCTGGGCGTTTCGGCTGATCGCTTCGCACGTATAATGTCTTTGAGCAGATGATACGCGAGAAAAGGACGAATACGTTGGCTGAGAAAAAGCAAGATGCGGCAACGGCGGAAGAGACTGTCGAACTCGAAAAGAAACTCGATACATTGGTTGAGGCGCTTTCCAACGGCTCGCGTCGCGAGCGACAGCAGGCGGCTCAATCTATTTCCCAAATCGCCAAGACTCAGCCTGAATTGCTTGTTCCGTATGCGAACGATTTGGTCGACGCACTGAATCGTCCCGAGGCGCAAACGCGTTGGGAGGTTCTCGACGTGCTGACTGCGCTTGTTCCCTATGAGTCTCGCACGTGCGACAAAGCCCTTGTGGGCGCCGAGACTGCGCTGTTCGATGAGGACAGCGGCCCGCTTCGCTTGGCGGCGATGCGCTTTCTGTGCAAGCTGGGCGCAACGACGGAGAATCGCTCCGAGAAAGCCTGGCCGCTCATTGACGAGGGCATTCAGTGCTACCACGGCGATCTGGAGTTTCAGGATATGCTGCTTGCGGTGATCGACTTTTCGACTGGCAAGCTTTCCGACAAGGTGAAGCAAGAGCTCGTTGCCCGCATGAAGTTCGACGCCGACAACGGCAAGGGGGCGCTCAAGAAGCGTGCCTCCCTCATTGTAGAAAATGCGTCGCGCTAGTTTTCGCAGTTCGCGGTGTAAAAATACGAAGTGAGTGCGCCTTGTTCTTTCAAGGTGTGGCTTCGTTTTTGCACGCCCCTGAGATAAGGAGTTAAGTTATGGCCTCCCATACGGTAACGCTTATTCCCGGTGATGGAATTGGCTCGGAAACGTCGGCTGCGATGCAGCGCGTCGTGGCGGCAAGCGGCGTTGACATCACGTGGGAGGTGGCTCCGGCGGGCGCGGCGTGTTTGGAGGAATACGGCGCAGTGCTGCCCGACTCGACCGTCGAGGCGGTGCGGCGCAACAAGGTGGCCATCAAAGGGCCCATCACCACGCCGGTAGGTACGGGCTTTCGCAGCGTGAACGTGGCGCTGCGCAAGGCGCTGGGCTTGTACGTGTGTCTGCGCCCCGTGTGGTCGATTCCGGGGGCGGGCGGGCGCTACGCTGACGTTGACCTAGTGATCGTGCGCGAAAACTCCGAGGATCTCTATGCGGGAATCGAGTTCGAGGAAGGCTCCGACGATACGCGCGAACTCATTGACTTCGTGGAGGCGCGCGGTGCCGGCTCCATTCGTCCCGACTCGGGCATTTCCATCAAGCCGATCTCGGTGACGGCGACGCGCAACATCGTCGAGTACGCGTTCGAGTATGCGCTGGCGCACGGGCGCCGCAAGGTGACGGCGGTGCACAAGGCGAACATCATGAAGCACTCCGACGGCCTGTTCCTGCGCGAGGCGCGCGAGGTGGCGAAACGCTACGAAGGGCGCGTGGCGTTCGACGACCGTATCGTCGACGCGTTCTGCATGAACATGGTGATGGACCCCGCGCAGTTCGACGTGGTGGTGTTCCCGAACTTGTACGGCGACATCGCCAGCGACTTGGCGGCGGGCCTGGTGGGCGGTTTGGGAATCGCCCCCGGCGCGAACATCGGGCGCGACTACGCGGTGTTCGAGGCGGTGCACGGCTCGGCGCCCGACATCGCGGGGAAGAACCTGGCGAACCCCACGGCCGAGATCCTGTCGGCGGCGATGATGCTCGACCACCTGCGCGAGCGCGAGGCGGCGGCGCTGATTCGCCAGGCGGTTTCGGCCGTGTATGCGCAGGGGACGTGCCTGACGGGCGACATTCGCCGCGCGACGGGGTCGGACGTGCCGGCGGCCACGTGCACGGCGTTTACCGACGCACTGGTGGCGGAGTTGGAGCGCCTGCGCGCTGAAAGGGAGTAAACCATGAGGACGACGAACGCGTTTGCGGCTTCGCTTGCGGTGGGCTCGCGCAGCTACACGTATGTGCCGGTGAACGCCGTTGAAGGGCATGAGCGGCTGCCGTTTGCGTTGACGGTGCTTCTGGAGAACGTCCTGCGCAACGCCGAGACCGACGACGAGGCGCGTGCGTTGGCGGCACGCATCGTGGAGGCGGGCTTGGCGGGCGAGACGGGCGACGAGGTGGCGTTCTCGCCGGCGCGTGTGCTGTTCCAGGACTTCACGGGCGTGCCGGTGTTCGTCGACTTCGCCGTGATGCGCGAGGCGTGCGAGAAGCTCGGCGGCGACGCGCGTCGCATCAACCCGCAGGTGCCGTGCGATTTGGTGATCGACCACTCGGTGATAGCCGATAAGGCCGGTTGCGCGGGTTGCATGGACGAGAACATGGCGCTCGAGTTTACGCGCAACGCCGAGCGCTACAGCTTTCTGAAGTGGGCGCAGCGGTCGTTTGAGAACGTGCGCATCGTGCCGCCGGGGCAGGGCATTTGCCATCAGCTCAACATAGAAAAGTTTGCGAGTGTGTGCATGGTTGCGCCCGCCGACGTTACGAACGACACGGGCGCGCCCGCCGACCGCGGCGCGGGCGATGCCCCCCTCGTGTACTTCGACACGCTGGTAGGGACCGATTCCCACACGCCGACGGCGAACGGCATCGGCGTTTTGGGCTGGGGCGTCGGCGGCATCGAGGCCGAGGCGGCGGCGCTGGGGCAACCCATCACGACGCTGGTGCCACAGGTGGTCGGCGTGAAGCTGACCGGTGCGCTTTCGACGGGCGTGACGGCGATGGACGTGGCGCTCACCTTCGCGCAGATGCTGCGTGCGCGCGGCGTGGTGGGGCGCTTCGTGGAGTGCTTCGGCCCGGGCGTGGCGGCGCTTTCGGCGACGCAGCGCGCGTGCATAGCGAACATGACACCCGAGTACGGCTGCACGTGCACGCTGTTCCCCGTGGACGAGCGTACGCTGGACTACCTGCGCTTGACGGGGCGCGATCCCGAACAGGTGGCGCTGGTGGAGGCGTACGCGAAGGCGCAGGGGCTGTGGAACGACGCCGCAGCCGAGCCGCGCGTGTACGCCGAGGTGATTGAGCTCGACTTGTCGACGGTGGAGCCGAGCGTGGCGGGGCCGTCGCGCCCGCACGACCGTGTGGCGCGGGCGGCGTGCCAGAGCCGTTTTCGCGACGTGTGCGCCGAGCGTGGTCTTGACATGGGAAAACGCGTGCAGGTTGAAGCGGCGGGCGAGACGTGCGAGCTTTCGCACGGCGCGTTGGCGATTGCGGCGGTGACCAGTTGCACCACGGCAACCGATCCCGCCATGATGCTGGCGTGCGGCCTGTTGGCGCGCAACGCCGCCGCGCGGGGGTTGCGCCCGAAGCCGTGGGTGAAAACCATTCTGGCTCCCGGTAGCCACGCGACCGAGCTTCTGCTGGAGCGTGCGGGGCTGCTTGAACCTTTGCGCGACCTGGGGTTCTACACGTGCGGCTTCGGCTGCATGAGCTGCATCGGCAACTCAGGGCCCTTGAGCGCCCAGATGCACGCGGTTGCGGGAGAGATCGAGCTTGCCAGCGTGCTGTCGGGCAATCGCAACTTCGAGGGGCGTATCTCGCCCGACGTGTCGCAGAACTACCTGACGGCCCCGGCGAACGTGGTGGCGTACGCGCTGGCGGGCACGATGGACGTCGACTGGGCGCATGACGCGCTGGGCACCGACGCGCAGGGCGCGCCCGTGTACCTGACCGACATCGAGCCCGACGCCGCCGAGCTGGCGCAGCTGGTCGAACGCCTCGTGACGGCCGACTTGTTCGCCGAGGGCGCGAAGGGCATGTTCGAGGGCGACGCGGCGTGGGCAACGCTAGACGCCGCGGCAAGCGACACGTTCGCGTGGGACGAGGCCTCCACGTACGTGCGCCGCGCGCCGTATTTCGACGGCATGACGCGCGAGGTGCTCGCGCCTGAGCCGATCGGGGGCGCGCGGGTGCTGGGCAACTTCGGCGACTTCATCACGACCGACCACATTTCGCCTGCAGGCTCGATCGCGCCCGACTCGCCTGCGGCGCGCTATCTGCGCGAGCGTGGCGTGGCCGACGCCGACTTCAACACCTACGGCGCGCGCCGCGGCAATCACGAGGTAATGATGCGCGGCACGTTCGCCAACGTGAAGCTGGAGAACAAGCTGGCGAACGGCTTGCGCGGCGGTTGGACGCTGGACGCGGAAAGCGGCGAGGTTGTGCCCGTGTTCGACGCGGCCGAGCGTTGCACGGCGGCGGATGTGCCGCTGGTGGTGCTGGCGGGCAAGATGTACGGCAGCGGCTCGTCGCGCGACTGGGCGGCGAAGGGTCCTGCGCTGCTCGGCGTGCGCGCGGTGATCGCCGAGAGCTTCGAGCGCATTCATCGCTCCAACTTGATCGGTATGGGAATCCTGCCGCTGCAGTTTGCGGAAGGGGAGAACGCCGAGGCGCTGGGGCTTGACGGCACGGAGGCGTACACGATAGGCGCGGTGGACTTCACGGGCGGGCTGCCCGAGCCGCGCACGGTTCGCGTGCGCGCCGAGCGGGCCGACGGCACCTGCGCAGAGTTTGCCGCCACGGTGCGCGTGGACACCCCCACTGAAGGTCGCTACTTCGAAAACGGCGGCATTTTGCAGTACGTGTTGCGCGGGCTGGCGTAGCCCGCCAAGCAGCGGGCGTCTAAACAACGGCATATTTCATTGCGCGTCGTTAACGGGTGAACACGCGAGCAGTCAACGCGACAAACGCCCCGTCCCCCTTGCCGTCTTTATAGTATCGTAAATTAGTAACTTATGATACTATAAAAATGTCTGAACGAATCCACGCTCGGAAGGGGGGCGATTTTCATGTCCTTTGTCGGCCGGGAGCGTGAGCTTCAAACGCTCGAAAACCTTTACAAAACGGACGTTTTCCAGATGCCCGTTATTTACGGGCGCCGCCGCGTGGGAAAGACAAGCCTCATCAATCGTTTCATCGAGGGCAAGCCCGCAGTGGTTTTCACGGCGCAAGAGTCGAGCGAGAAGGAGAACCTTGCGCTGCTGAGCAGGGCAATATTTGCCCTCTCGGCGACAAACGGTCCGTTTGACATCGACGCGCCGGCGCCTGTGTTCGATTCGTTCGAGGCGGCGCTTGACCAACTTTTTCTGCTTGCGCGCAAGCGGCGCATCGTGTTCGTCATCGACGAATTCCCGTATTTGGCGCAAAGCTACAGGCCCATCTCTTCGCTGCTTCAGGCGAAAATAGACCGCGAAAAGGGAAGCAGCCGTCTGTTCCTCATTTTGTGCGGGTCGTCCATGAGCTTTATGGAGCACCAGGTGCTTGGTTACCAAAGCCCGCTCTACGGCCGCCGAACGGCGCAGATTAAGGTTCAGCCGTTCGACGTGTTCGACGCCGCGCGCATGCTTGAAGGCTTCTCGCCCGAGAATACGGTGGCGTGGTACGGCATGGTGGGGGGTGTGCCCCTTTACGTGGAGCAATGCGACACCGCCGCAACAATCGAGCAGAATATGGCGGAGCGGCTGCTGCGCGTCGATTCGTTTTTGTACGGCGAGCCCGATTTGTTCTTGCAGCAAGAGTTGCGCGAGCCGGCAATGTACAACGCCATTGTGAGGGCTATTGCGTCGGGCGCGGTCAAGTCCTCCGAAATAGCCGACACGACGGGCATGGCATCGGCGGTGGCGTCGGCATACCTCAAAAACCTGATTGAACTGGGCATTGTGGAAAAAGAACAGCCCGTTATCGACGCGAATCGCAAGAAGGTGCGCTACCGCGTTTGCGACAACTTGTTCCGCTTCTGGTATCGCTTTGTTCCTTCGTACGCAACCCCTTTACAGGCAGGGCGGTGCAGCGAGGTCGCGCAAGCTATAACGCAACGGCACCTGTCAACCTATTTGGGCCCTACGTTCGAAGAGGTATGCCGCCAATGGGTTGTGCGTCAGATGGGCACGAGCGATATTCCGCTGGTGATGGACATAGGGCGTTGGTGGGGAAACGACCCGTCGCGCCGCGAGCAAGCCGAAATAGACTTAGTTGCCTTGTGCGACCAGGGGGAAGTGCTTTTTGCCGAGTGCAAGTGGCGCGAGAAGCTTACCGACGTAGACGTGCTGGAAACGCTGATGCATCGCAGCCAACTTGTCCCTGCGAAGCAGCGCCACTTGCTTCTGTTCTCGAAGTCGGGCTACACCGCCGCCTGTGCCGAGCGCGCGCAAAGGGAAGGCGTGAGGTTGGTGACGCTTAACGACATGGGAATCAGGGGCTGAGGTTTCAGTGTCGAGTGACAAAGGGACAGGTCGTTTGTCGCATTGACAGAGCGCAGGAGAGCGAATGATCTCTCGCAATGTGACGAACGACCTGTCCCTTTATCGTATTAGCGCAGGGTTCGCCATTTGCTTGAAGGTGCTTTCCATCGAGGTGTTTTATAATATTTTGTGTTAGAGGGCTTCGCGCTGCAATTTGATTGCTTATGGTGGCGGGCGAAGTCGGTTTGTGCGCAAAGTATTTCATTCGAGGAAAGCAGAGGCTAGCGATGCTGCGGAGTGAGAAAGCAGAAAAACGCATCGGGGGGGGGGTCACAAATAGCGCTCTGTATGTAGCGTTGGTGATCGCTTTGGCGCTTGTGCTGGGCTTGGGGATCGCGCCCACGGTTGCGCAGGCGGACACGCAGGATGATGCGGCGTCAGATACGGTTGTTGATGGCTCGAGTTTTAACAGCTACCTGGATTATCTGAAAGATGAGCAGGGCAATTACTCCACGGTGAATGTTGGTCGTATCTGGACTGACAAGTCGGTGTTCAATCAGGGCTTTTCGTTTACCCTTGGCGATCTTACAGATCAGAAGGTTGAGAAAGGCAACTCGGATTTCCTTGTGGCGCTTTCCGCCCTATCCTCCGCCTCGACTCCAAGCATGACCTACACCCAGCCCCTCGACATCGTGCTTGTGCTGGACGTGTCGGGTTCGATGAATGATCCGATTTCCTATACCAAGACATACAATGTCCCTAACTACAATGATGGCTCCACGTATTTCTGGGTTCAGGACGATATTATGTCCAGATTGTACTGGAGAGACGATAGGAGCGGTTGGTGTTATTACGATTACGACGGCATAAAAAACTATGTGCGCGTGCAACCTAAGACCAGTGAGAGCGATAATAATTCCACGCATCATCAGTTTTACGTTGGAGATTCAGCATCGGGCTCTAAGATGGATGCCCTCAAGAGCGCAGTGAACTCGTTCATTGGTTCAGTTGCAGAGCAGAATGAATCTATTCTCAACGCTGACCAGAGACATGAAATCTCAATCGTTAAATTTGCCAGCAACAGCTATGTCGATAGCGGCATGGACAGCGTTGGGAACGAAAAAGACGGCAGTACTAATTACTCACAAATCGTGAGCGACATGACTGATAATGTGGAATTTCTCGAGGAAAGCGTGGGTCAATTAACTGCTGGTGGTTATACGGCGGCGGATTATGGCTTGACGTTGGCAAATCGTGTGCTTGGCACCGATGAAAAATCCGGCGCGGATCACGGTGCGCGTGCGGATGCCCAAAAAATCGTGGTCTTCTTTACCGATGGTGAACCGAATCACGTCAGTGGCTTCGATTCTGATGTTGCAACAACAGCGATAGAGCAAGCGGGCTCGCTCAAGGATGCAGGCGCGCTTGTGTATTCCATCGCGGTGGTGGGGTCTGCTGACCCTTCAGCTGAAATCTCAAGCGCTACCGAGCGCAATATCAACGCCTATCTTCACGGTATTTCGAGCAATTATCCCAAAGCAGAGGGATGGAGCAACTCAGCTTGGAACCTTGGCGAGCGCGTTGAGGACTCAAATTACTACGAAGCAGCTACGAACGCAGATGAGCTGAAAGGCATCTTCGATGAGATTTCACGTGAGGTTACGGCTGCAACGCGCATTCCTACATTGACTGAGGAGGGCAACTACAACCACAGCGGCTACATCACGATTACCGATCTGCTCGGCGACTATATGCAGGTGGATGGGTTCAAGGAAATCATCTATGGCGATGAGCGCTATGCCTTTAAGGACTATGGATCGGTCGCAACAAAAGACGGAACCACCGTTGACACGTACACCTTTGAGAAAAAGGTGACGGGCAATACGGGAGGCTCGGCCAACCTGCACAACATTCTTATCACGGTAACGCGGTCGGATGATCTCGCCACGGGCGACGTTGTTGAGGTGAAGATACCCGCCTCGCTCATTCCGCTGCGCCACTTCTACGTGCATATTGATGGCGATACAAACGCAGCCACCATGACGGTGGACGAAAACTATCCTATCCGCCTGTTCTATGGTGTGAGCGTAAAAGACGGCGTCTTTACCGATGCGGTGGACGAGAACGGCGCTGTTACGCAGACGGCGCTTATCAAGCAGCCAGACGTGAAATTCAAGGAATACGCTGCACAACACCAGACGGAGGACGGTTCGGGCGTGCTCTTTTACTCCAATGCCTGGGAGGCGGATTCCGACGGAAATCCAACAGAAAACGGCTGCACCACCTCTGTGTTTGAGCCGGCAGCGACCAATGGTTTCTACTATATCGGCACCGATAAGCCAGTGTATAAGGACGAAGGGTGCACGATTCAGGCAACGAAAGCAGATGTTGAAAACGCACAATCCGGGACGATGTTTTACTACCAACGCCCGTACTACGTAACAACTGCACTTGAACCCTCTGATGGTGTGTTGCCGGCAAAGCAAGATACGGAAATTGTTGGGTTCCCGGCGTCGAATTTTGAAGTTGGCGGTGGCGAGGACAAGAGCTGGAAGGTTGTTGACAACAAAGTCTTCATTCTGTCGACAGCGCATCGTCTCTCGTCGATTAACGATTTGCACGCTACGAAAGACAATGCAAATGCAACCGGTACGGCGGAGAACATCATTAATCCCACGTGGAGCGAAGACTCCGACAACGCGAACAACGTAGTGGTGTACTTGGGCAACAACGGTCGTTTGCAGGCAGAGCTTACCGGTTCGCTGGCGATTAGCAAAAGCGTGAACGCTGCCGAAGGCTTTACGGTGCCCGAGGATGGCGACTTTACGTTTACCGTTGCCCTAAAGGATGCAAGCGATAACGCGTTGTCCGGTAGCTACAACTATGCTGTCGTGGACAAAAACGGCAACCAGATCACAAACGGTCGGGGTGAGGGCATCGCCGGCGCCATTGAGAATGGAACCGGCAGCATCACGCTCAAGGCGGACCAGACGATTCTGATATACGGCCTGCCAAATGGAGCAAAGTATACGGTTACAGAGGCGAAGGCCAATGGCTTTACCGCCTCCGCAACCGTGAACGGCGTCGCTGCTGAAGTGACGAAGGATGCCAACGACAATGCCTCCGTGAGCGGGAGCATCGAGGCGGGTGTTGACTCGACGTTAGCAACAGGCGCCAAAATAACAACGGTCGCCTTCACCAACACCTACAAACCCGACGAGGTGGTGCTGGGCAGCGGCACCGGTACCGCGCTCGCGGGGCAGAAGACTCTCGCGGGTCGTGCCTGGAAAGATGGCGAGACGTTCAGCTTCACGCTGGAGCCGAAGGAGGAGACTAAGGCGCAGGGCGGCTACTCGTTCGGCACCGATGGGGACGGCAGCGCGAGAGCTTCGCTTGCCGCAACTGCGACGAAGCCGGAGAGCGGCGCCACCGCCCAGTTCGCCTTCGGCGACGTGGCGTTCTCCAAGCCGGGCGATTACACGTTCACCATCAAGGAGAACGTGCCGGAAGAAACTAACAAAGCGGGCGGCATGACCTACGACGGGCACACTTGCACCGTGACGGTGAAAGTCAAGGACGACGATTCGGGCAAGCTCGTGCTCGACGGCGGTGTTACGTACAGCAATACTGATGCGCGAACCGATGCCGACCTTAATGCAACTGATAAGGCTGCGTTCACCAACACCTATAACGCCACGGTGTCCGAAAGCGAGACAGCCAAGACGAACGCGACGTTCTACAAGAAGCTCAGCGGTCGTAATTGGCTCGATTCCGACGAGTTCAGCTTTACGTTGGAGCCTGCTACCGAAGGTGCGCCCATGCCCACGGGCGCGGTGGACGGGAAAGTTACGGCAACGGTGAAGGGCTCGGAGGTAAGGAACGACGACGGGGCGATTCCGTTCAGCTTCGGTGAGATTCGGTTCACGCGCGAAAACCTGAAGAATGCGGACGACTCGTATGGTACGTCGCGGACATTCGAGTACCACGTGACGGAGAACGATACGTCGATCCCGGGTGTGTACAAGGACGGACATACCGCCACGCTCAAAATCACGCTGACCGACAACGGTAACGGCACGTTGTCTGTTGCGACCACCGTTGTGGACGGCACGTTTACGAATACGTATTCTTCGAGCACGACGTATAACGCAAATGGCGTAGGTGGACTTAACCTTACTAAGACGCTGAACGGTCGAGACATGAAGTCGGGGCAGTTTGAATTCACCGTCACGGCGAAGGATGAGGCATCAGCTGCGAAGGCTGGGTTTGACGCCAGCAGCAAAACCAAGGTGGTAGCGGTTCCTTCTGATGCCCCCGATGGTCAAACGGTGACCATGCACCCGTTCTCGGGCATGATCTTCAACCAAGACGACAACGGTAAAACCTACGAGTACACCATTGCGGAGAGCAAAGGCGGTGACACGTCTGCGGGTTATACCAACGATACCGCTGTGCACACGGTGAAGATTTCCGTTGCAGATGACGGTAGGGGTGCCATTTCCGTTACTACGACAGTCGATGGCGGCACGCCGGTTGTTTCTACGAAAGCTAACCCCCAGGTTGCAACGGTTTCGTTTACGAATAACTATGCTGCTACGGGCTCCCTTGACGGCAACGCTGCCGTGAAGATTGAGGCAACCAAGACGCTTGCCGGTCGCGCTATGACGGCTGGCGAGTTCTCGTTCAAGGTGGTGGACAAGAACAACACGGTGGTTGCGACGGGCTCCAATGCGGCGGCTGACGCGGGTGTGCCCGGAGTTGTAACGTTCGGTGCAATCAATTACAGCACCGAGAGCCTGAAACAGGCGGTTGCATCGGGGGCTGCAACCAAGGCGCAGAGCGGCGCCTATGTGTTCAAGTACCAGGTGTATGAAGTTTCCGATGCCGATACACTTCCTGCGGGCGTAACCCATAAGGAAGGCCGCTTTAGCATTACGGTGACGGTGACAGACAACGGTGACGGAACGCTGACCCCGAGCATCGCATATCCCGACGGCATGACGTCGCTCTCGTTTGAGAACACCTACGATGCGGAGAGCGTGCAGGTTGGCTTGCGGGGCGCGAAGGTACTTTCCCTGGGTGACACCTCGCTCAGCACGACGATTGCCGATGTTGCGAATAAGTTTACGTTTACGCTTGAGGGTGTTGATGGGGCGCCAACGCCCGAACCGTCGAAGGTGAGCAACGACGCCGCAGGCAACGTCGATTTCGGAAACGTGACGTTTACGAAGACTATGCTTGAGAACGCAAGCGAGAAGACGTTTACCTACAAGGTTTCCGAGTCCGGTTCGGCTGATGGCGTTCAAAACGACACAGAGATAAAGACCTTCACGGTGACCGTGAAGGACAATGGGCAGGGAAAGCTCGTGGCGACTACGAGTCCCGCTTCCGGCGCTCTGTTTACCTTCGACAATACCTATAGCGTGGAGTCGACGTCTTCTTCGTTGACCGATAGCATTAAGGTGACTAAGACGCTCTCTGGTCGTACGCTGCACAAGGATGACTTCACCTTCCAGCTCATTGAGGGCACGGGTGCTGATGCCAAGGTAGTTGCTACGGGTACTAACGATGCTGTTGGCATGGTGAGCATGGGTGCGGTGACGTTCGACAAGCCCGGTGTGCGGCAATTTACGCTTGTGGAAAAGAGCGCGACTGGTGATGGCGTGACGTACGATTCTGTCGTGTATGACGTGTTCGCTACCGTTACCGACAGCCACGATGGCACGCTGAGCGTAGCATGGTCGCTAAGCAAGGACTCTCAAGATAGCGGCCAGACTGGCCTGACCTTCGCCAACACCTACGACGCAGACCCGACTTCGGTGATGCTGGGAGCAGCTAAGACGCTCGCCGGCAAGGACGGCAGCGCGCTTGAGCTCGAGGACGGGCAATTCTCCTTCGAGCTGCGCGATGCTGGCGGCAAGGTTGTGGGGACGGCAACGAACGATGCCGATGGCCAGATTACGTTCCCTGCGCTGACGTTCGATAAAGTGGGCACGTACACCTACGAGATGTCCGAGGTTGCGGGCAACGTGAAGGGTATGACCTACGACGGTACCGTGTTCAAGGCGATCGTGACCGTGACCGACGACGGCAAAGGACACCTGAGCGCGTCGGTCGCCTACGACGGCGATGCGACGCCTGTGTTCGCCAACGTTTACAGTGCCGATGGCAACGGTGGTGGCGATCCGGACGATGGCGACGACAACGACGGCGACGGCGGCGGTGACAGCGGCGACGATGGTGACGACGACGGTTACAACGACAACGACAACGACGGCGACGACGATGGCGGCGACGGCGACGACGACGGTAATGATGGTGCCAGCGGCAACAGTGACTCGGACAATGACGGCAGCGGCGGCGCGGATGATGGCGACAGGGGTGTCGGCGAGTCCGGTAAGGCTGCTTCACCCCAGACGGGTGACGCTATGACAGGGGTGCTCGCGGGAGCTTGCGTGCTCGTTGTCGCGGCTGTCGCCGTGTGCCTCGGAGCGGCGCGCAGGATGCGTCGGCAATAGCGTCCAACTCGGGGCTTCGCGGCGTCGGGTGGCTCCGCTTGCCCCGTTAGGGCAAGCGGAGCCGTATATTCCTTACAGTTGCGTAAAGCTGTATGCCCCTTTCGCGGGGAACGGGACTTGTTGCCTTATACTGGCGGGTAATCGTTTTTCAATAGGAAGGGGATGCCTGTGGGACAGACATCTGGTTTAGACGCGTTGCTTGAGGCTTTGAAACAATCGGGCGTGAACACCGGCAACATCGGCGGCTCGGGCGGCGCACGGGGCACAGGCGCAAGCGGCTCCGACGACGCGGGATCGACGGGCGCGGGCGACGGCGGCTCTTCGACAGGCGGTGGTCGCCGCGGCGGGCACGGCGGCAACGGGGGCGGCCCCACGTTCAGCTTCGACACGTCGTTCATGGACAACATCAAGAAGCCGCAGAGCAAAGGCGGCATGATCGCGCTTGTCGTGGTGGCAATCGTCGTGCTGGCGGCGCTGTACTGGTGGTTCCACCCGCCGATCAGCATCCACTCGGTCGACCTGTGGCTGTTCGTGGCCATCTTTATTCTGCTGCCCATCTTCTTGTTCTTCACGAACAAGTCGCGCACGTACAAGGCGGGCAGCACCAAGGTGGCGAAAGACGCCGGCAAAGCCAAAACGTTCAAGGCGCTGGCTGCCGTGCCGGTGGTGGTGGCGCTTGTGGGCGTGCTCGGCGGCGTGCTGTCGCTGTCGATCATTCCCGGCAACGCCGAGAAGTACGCCAGCGTGCTGAAAACCGACACGCTCGACTTCGCCACCGACATCCACGAGGTGAACTACTCCGAGATTCCCGTGATCGACCGCGACTCGGCCATTTTGCTGGGCAACCGCGAGATGGGCTCGATTCCCGACTACGTGAGCCAGTTCGAGGTGTCCACGCTGTACAGCCAGATCAACTACCAGGGCGAGCCGGTGCGCGTGAGCCCGCTGGGGTACGCCGACCTGTTCAAGTGGTTCACCAACCGCGAGGCGGGCATCCCCGCATACGCGCTGGTGAACATGACCACGCAGGACGCCGAGATCGTGCGTCTGGGCGACAGCCCCATCCACTACTCGCAGTCTGAGCCGCTCGTGCGCAACATCGACCGCCACGTGCAGCTGAGTTATCCCTTCTATATGTTTGACGAGAAGTCGTTTGAGATCGACGAGGACGGCCATCCGTGGTGGATCTGCCCCGTGAAGGAGTTCACGATTGGGCTGTTCGGCGGCACGACCATCAGCCGCGTGGTGATGGTCGACGCCACCACGGGCGAGTGTCAGGACCTGGCGGTTGAGGACGTGCCCGAGTGGGTCGACCGCGTGTACCCCGCCGAGCTGCTCATTCAACAGTACAACTGGTACGGCACCTACCTCAACGGCTGGCTCAACTCGTTCCTCGGCCAGGAGGGCGTGGTGAAAACGACGCCCGGCACCGACGGCGCGCTGGGCTACAACTACATCGCCAAGGACGACGACGTGTGGGTGTACACGGGCGTGACCTCGGCCACCGCCGACAACTCGATCATCGGGTTCGTGATGGTGAACCAGCGCACGCAGGAGTCGCACTTCTACAGCGTGTCGGGCGCCACCGAGGAATCGGCGATGGAGTCGGCCGAGGGCCAGGTGCAGAACCTGCGCTACACGGCCACCTTCCCCATTTTGATCAACGTGGCGGACCAGCCGACGTATTTCATGGCGCTCAAAGACGGCGCGGGGCTGGTGAAGAAGTTTGCGATGGTGGACATCCAGCGCTACCAGAACGTGGCGGTGGGCGACACCGTGGCCGACACGCAGAAGACCTACGAGGCGCTGCTGGCCACGAACGGCGTGAACGCGAGCGACGGGACGACGCTGACCGACGTGCTAACGGCAAGCGGCACCATTCGCTCGATGGCGCAGGCGGTGATCGAGAGCAACTCGCACTTCTACGTGACGCTTGAGGGCGACTCCGCCATTTATGACTTCGCGCTGCCGAGCTTGCTCGACATCGTGAGCTACCGCGTGGGCGACGCGATAACGTTCACCTACCTGGAAGGCGACAGCACGAACGTGGCGTACGAAATTGTGTCGGGCGAGGGTAATGCGCCCTTGACGGAGAACGCCGAGGCGGTATAATAGACAGGCTGTCTTTCGAGGCAGCGTTTGATAGGTTAGTTCCGCTGCTTAAGACAGCAGGTGCCCGACGAGGGCTTAAACGCGCAAGCGGCCCGCCGAGGTGGTTGCAAACGACTACGTTGCTTGTTGACCCCCGCCGTCTTGAGATGTGCGGGGGTCGTTTCTTTTCTCGAGCAGCGATCCCACCCCGCAAGGGCGGAACGCGAGTTTGAGAAGAAGGAGGTGTACGTAGAAGATGCCCAATGCACAAAACAAAGAGATGCTTTCCAACATCCAAGCCGATCTCGACGGTGTTACCGCCGTGTGGGTTGTGGACTATCGCGGTCTGACCGTGAAGGAGGTCGAGGTTCTGCGCGGCGCTGTTCGCGAGGCCGGTGCCACCATGAAGGTCTACAAGAACACGTTGATGCACCTTGCCCTGAAGCAGGCCGACCTGCCGACGCTCGACGACATGCTGAAGGGGCCGAGCGCGTTCATCTTCGCCGGCAACGACGTGGCGGCAGCCGCGAAGGCCGTGAAGGAGTTCGCGAAGACCAACGACAAGCTGGAGATCAAAGGCGGCTTGATGGAGGGCGCGGCGGTGACCCCCGCCGAGGTGGAAGCGATTGCTTCTCTGCCTTCTCGCGAAGAGCTCATGGCGAAGATCGCTGGCGCGATTTCCGGCGTGGCGCGCGGCCTGGCTGTTGCCCTCAACGGCGTGCCGAGCGGTTTGGCTCAGGTCACGAAGGCCGTGGCCGACCAGAAGGAAGCTGCGTAAAAGCGGCGAAGCGGGCGGCGTAAAGTGCGCTGCCTGAGATTTGAAAACGGAATGGCTGAGTGCTAAGGGCGCTTGGCCGCTTTGAAAGGAAACTAACATGGCTGTTACTCGCGAAGAGATCATTGAGGCTCTGAAGGAGATGTCCCTGCTCGAGGCTTCCGAGCTCGTGAAGGACATCGAGGAGACGTTTGGCGTGTCCGCTGCTGCTCCGGTTGCTGTTGCTGCCGCTGCTCCGGCTGAGGGTGGCGCTGCTGCCGAGGAGAAGACCGAGTTCGACGTTGTGCTCGAGGGCTTTGGCGACAACAAGATCGCCGTCATCAAGGTTGTCCGCGAGATCACCGGCCTGGGCCTGAAGGAGGCCAAGGCTGTGGTCGAGGAAGCTCCGAAGGCTGTCGTCGAGGGCGTCAACAAGGAGAAGGCCGACGAGGTCAAGGCCAAGCTCGAGGAAGCTGGCGCGGCGGTTACCGTCAAGTAGCTTAAAGCTCGCTGAGCTGACGAGTGCAAAGGCGCGCGCCTGCGGGTGCGCGCCTTTTTTGTGTTGCGGGACGATGGGAGGCGTATGGTGGTTGAGGGCGGCGAAGACTCCAAGAGCCGTTTGAGGCGCATGATCGGGGATGCGGGCGTGGCGCGCCTTGACGGGGCGTGCGTGGCGGTGTTCGGCATCGGCGGCGTGGGCTCGAACTGCGCCGAGGCGCTGGTGCGCGGCGGCGTGGGGTCGCTGGTATTCGTCGATCGCGACGTGGTGTCGGAAAGCAATATCAACCGTCAAGCCGTTGCGTTTGTGAGCACCGTGGGGCGCGCAAAGGTCGACGTGATGGCGGAAATGGCGCGCGACATCAACCCTGACGTGCGGGTGGAGGTGCGCGAGGCGTTTGTGCTGGATAACGTGGGCGAGGTGCTTGAGGGCTGCCCGCCGCTCGACTTCGTGGTCGACGCGGTTGACACAGTGGCGGCGAAGGTGGCCTTGGCGAAGTATGCGCAGGAGCAGGGGATCCCGATTGTGTCTGCGATGGGCGGGGCGAACAAGCTCGACCCTGCGCAGCTGCGCTTCGCCGATTTGTTCGAGACCGAGCATTGCCCGCTATGCCGCGCGATGCGCAAAGCCGCGCGCGCGGCGGGGGTTGAATCGCTGCCGGTGCTGTACTCGTGCGAGCAACCGGTGCGCGTGGAGGCACAGGCGGGGGCCGATCGCCGCGAGCGCACCGAGCTGGGAACAATGTCGTACATGCCGCCCATCATGGGGCAGATGATCGCGGGGTACGTGATTCGGAAGTTGCTGGGGATATAGCGCGGCGTCTGCGGTAGGGGGGTGCGGCGGCGACGCGTGGGGCGCGTGGGGCTGCAGCACCCCCGTTTCCGTTGCAACGCGTCCTGCGCCGCTACATCTTCCGCACGCTCATGGCGCGCATGGCGTTCAAGATGGCGAGGATGGCAACCCCCACGTCGCCGAACACGGCGAGCCACATATTGGCGATGCCGAGCGCGGCCAACACCAGGATGACCAGCTTCACACCTAGCGCGAACACGATGTTCTGCCAAACGATGCCCATGGTTTTGCGGGAAACGCGGATGGCGCGCGCGATGTTGGTCGGCTTGTCGTCCATGAGCACGATGTCGGCGGCCTCGATGGCGGCGTCGGAGCCCATGGCGCCCATCGCGATGCCTACGTCGGCGCGCGTGAGCACGGGCGCGTCGTTGATGCCGTCGCCCACGAAGGCAAGCGTTCCCTTGCTGCCGGTGCGCTGCGCGGTTTCGTCAAGCAGCCGCTCAACCTGCTCCACCTTGTTTTGCGGCAGCAGCTCTGCGTGAACCTCGTCGATGCCGAGGCGCGACGCCACGGCTTGCGCGACGTGCGTTTTGTCTCCTGTGAGCATGACGGTGCGCTTGACGCCCGCTTCGCGCAGGCCTGCGATCGCCTGCGCCGCGTCGGGCTTCACGGCGTCGGCGACAACGAGGCAACCGAGGTAGCGTCCGTCAACGGCCACGTGCACCACGGTTCCCTCCGCGTCGGGCGCCTCGCACGGAACGGCGTGCTTTGCCATGAGTTTCTCGTTGCCCGCCAGCACGGCGTGTCCGTCGATGCGGGCGGAAACGCCCATGCCGCCGATTTCCTCTGCGCTGCCGACGCGGGTGTTGTCGATGGCACCGCCCTCGTTTGTGCAGGCGTTGCGCACGGCAAGCGCCACGGGGTGGTTGGAGAAGGTTTCCGCATGGGCGGCGAAGTCGATCAGGCGCGCGCGGTCGCCCTCGGCGGCGGGCAGGACGTGCGTGACCTCGAACGTACCCGTGGTCAGCGTACCGGTTTTGTCGAATACCACCGTGTCGACCTTCGACAGCGCCTCAAGATAGTTCGACCCCTTCACCAGAATGCCGAGCCTCGACGCGCCGCCGATGCCGCCGAAGAACGACAGCGGCACGGATATGACGAGCGCGCACGGGCAGCTGACCACAAGGAACGTGAGTCCGCGCAGAATCCAGTCGGACCATGCCCCTGCGCCCGCGAGCGGCGGAACAACGGCCAAAAGGACGGCAGCCGCCACCACGATGGGCGTGTAAACGCGTGCGAAGCGCGTGATGAAGTTTTCGGTGCGCGCCTTCTTTTCGCTGGCGTTTTCCACGAGCTCGAGAATGCGACTGACGGTTGAGTCTTCGAAGGGCTTGGTCACGCGCACGGTGAGCGCGCCGCTCAGGTTGACGCAGCCTGAAATAACGTCGGCGCCGGGTTCGACGTGGCGCGGAGCCGACTCGCCGGTGAGCGCCGCAGTGTCGAGCTGCGAGCTGCCTTGCAGGACCACGCCGTCGAGCGGGATGCGCTCGCCCGGTTTGACGACGATCTCGTCGCCGGGCGACACTTCGTAGGGGTCGACCTGGGTGAGCTTTCCGTCCACCATGATGTTGGCGAATTCGGGCGCGATGTCCATCATGTCGGCGATCGACTTGCGCGACTTCCCCACGGCATAGCTTTGGAACAGCTCGCCGACCTGGTAAAACAACATGACGGCGGCGCCTTCGGCCATGTGCGGCTCGGTGTCAGGGAACAGCACGAGCGCGAACGCGCCTAAAGTGGCCACGGTCATGAGGAAGCACTCGTCCATGGCGTTTCCGTGCACGATGTTTTTCGCTGCCTTGATGAGCACGTCGTAGCCAGCCGTGAGGTAGGGGATGAGGAAGAGTGCGAACTCGACGTAAAGCGCCGCGTCTTGTCCGACAAGCGAGGCGATCAGGCCGGTTTCCGCGACGAGGTAGACGACGACGAAGAGGACGAGCGCAATGATGATGCGGTTGCGCCACCGCTTCTGCTTGCTGGTCATGGAAACTCCTTGGAGGGTGGGGTTGCTGGGGCGGCGCGGTTAGCGCGCGATGCGGCAGTCGGGCTCGATGCCGGAGATGAGGCGCTGAGCCTCGTCGAGGACGGCGTCGAAGCGGGCGTCGTCGGCGTCAAGGACGAGCTTTTGCGTCATGAACGAGATGGTAGCCTTGTTGACGCCTTCGACTTTGTTGATGGCGGTTTCCATTTTCGCGGCGCAGTTGGCGCAGTCGAGATCTTCGAGTTTGAATGAGCGACGCATGGCGGTTTCCTTCTTCCTTGGCTGGGCTATTCGCAAATGTGCGTCATGCCCTGGGCGAGCATGGTGTACACGTGGTTATCGGCAAGCGAGTAGATGACGTTTTTGCCGTCGCGCTGGAACTTCACGAGCCGTGCCTGCTTGAGTGTGCGCAGCTGGTGAGACACGGCGCTTTGCGTAGTGCCGACGATTTCGGCGATGTCGGCTACGCAGCGGTCGCATTCCATGAGCGCATAGAGGATTTTGATGCGCGTGGTGTCGGCGAACACTTTAAACAGGTCGGCGAGGTCGTAAAGCAGTTCCTCGTTGGGCATGGTGTCGAATAGGCACGCGCTTTCCTCGCGGTTGCAACCGCATGGGCAGTCGATTGCGTGCGCAGTGGGCGTTTCGTCGACAATCTTCGTGGCTTCATACACGATTTGGGGCTGAGGCGCTCTGTTGTATCCGGTGTCCGTCACAGTGCTTCTCCGTTCATGTTTTCAAATAAACATATGAGCAACTGTTCATAAGTATAGGCGCCGAACGACCTCTGTCAAGAAGAATTTGGAAGTGACACGATTTTGTTTTTGTTTGAAAAGAGGGTGCTGCGGTTGGCTGCGGCATTGTGATTGGTTGCGGCACCGCAGATGGTTGCGGCCTCGTGGATGGGTGCGATGTTATGGTTGGATGCGGCGCCGCGATCGGTTGTCTCGATTGCGGCGCCGCAGGTTAGTTTTGGCAAGGGTGGCGGCTGACCCTGTGTCGGAGCTCCTTAGCAGTCCCCAGCAGAGCCCCCCCCGGCAGAGTTCCTCCGGTAAAGTTCCTCCAACAAAGCCCCTCGGCAAAGCTCCCGTGTTGAAGTTTTCGGTTCGGGAAAGGGCTTCTATTTCGCGGCCTCGAATGCTTGGGCGAGGTCGGCGAGGATGTCGTCGATGTGCTCGGTTCCGATCGACAGGCGTATGGTGCTGGGAAGAATGCCCTGGTCGGCAAGCTCTTCAGTCGACAACTGCGAGTGCGTGGTAGTTGCGGGGTGAATGACCAGGCTCTTCACGTCGGCCACGTTCGCCAAAAGCGAGAAGATGCGCAGCGCGTCGATGAACTTCCACGCTTCGGCTTGCCCGCCCTTGATGTCGAAGGTGAAAATGGACGCGCCGCCGTTGGGGAAGTAGTGTTGGTAGAGCTCGTGGTCGGGGTGGTTGGGCAGACTGGGGTGGTTCACGCGCTCAACCTGCGGGTGATTTTCCAGGAACTCGACCACGCGGCGGGTGTTCTCGGCGTGGCGCTCAAGGCGCAGCGACAGCGTTTCCGTGCCCTGCAAAAGCAGAAACGCGTTGAAGGGCGAAATGCAAGCGCCTTGGTCGCGCAGCAGGATGGCACGTGCATAGGTGGCGAAGGGCGCTGCCGGCGCCGCTTGCGTGAACGTGACGCCGTGGTAGCTGGGGTTGGGTGCGGCGATGTTGGGGTAGCGCCCCGACGCCTCCCAGTCAAACGTGCCGCCGTCGACGATGATGCCGCCGAGCGTGGTGCCGTGCCCTCCGATGAACTTGGTGGCGGAGTGCACCACGATGTCGGCTCCGTGCTCGATGGGACGGATGAGGTACGGCGTGCCGAATGTGTTGTCGATGGCCACGGGGATGCCGTGCGCATGCGCGATGCGTGCGATGGCGTCGATGTCGGGAATGTCGGAGTTGGGGTTGCCGAGTGTCTCCAGCCAGACGGCTTTGGTGTTCGGCTGGATGGCGGCTTCGAGCTCTGCGAGATCGTGGGCGTCGACGAAGGTGGTTTCGACGCCGAACAGGGGCAGCGTGTGGGCGAGCAGGTTGTAAGTGCCGCCGTAGATGGTCTTCTGCGCGACGATGTGGTCGCCTGCTTGCGCAAGCGCCTGAATGGTGTAGGTGATGGCTGCCGCTCCCGACGCCACGGCAAGCGCCGCCGCGCCTCCCTCGAGCGCGGCGATGCGCTTCTCGAGCACGTCTTGCGTTGAGTTGGTGAGACGGCCGTAGATGTTGCCGGCATCGGTGAGCCCGAAACGCGCGGCGGCGTGCTCGGAATTATGGAACACGTACGAGGTGGTCTGATAGATGGGAACGGCGCGTGAGTCGGTGGCGGGGTCGGCGTGCTCTTGGCCGACGTGCAGCTGCAGCGTCTCGAAGTGGTAGGGGTGCGTGGGATTGAGCTCGGTGGTTGACATGGGAAATCCTCTCTCTTGGATGAATTGGATGAGACTCAAGTTTCTTTGCGCGGCTGATCGTACGGCTTTTAAATCTAGTAAGTCAATAAAAATAATGGGAAAACAGTGAGCCAGGCTATACGAAATAGCGATAAAGCGTTTGCGCCGTGCGCGTTATGGCCTTTGATCAGGTTCTTTGCAGAAGCTCGTGGATGGTTTGCGCATTTAACGTTGCACGCTTGAAGCGAGTTGGCGGGGCGAACTGGCGGGGTAAAATGTTTCACGTGAAACAAAGTGAATCACGCGGCAACGTATCGGAGGAACAATCGTGCGTTGCCCGAATGTTTCACGTGAAACAAAACGAGTTGCGCGGCGGATTTCCAAAGAGGCAGCTCTGCTTTGCCCGAATGTTTCACGTGAAACATTCAGCTCAACTAAACTCAACGGAGTTTGACTGACGAAGGAGATTTGGCGCGGCATGACGGAGTTGTTTACGATAGGATGCCATCTCTCGAGCGCGAAGGGCTACGCGCAGATGGCGAAGGACGCGGCGTCTATCGGCGCGAACACGTTCCAATTCTTCACGCGAAACCCGCGCGGCGGTAAGGCGAAGGCGATCGACCCTGACGACGTGGAGGCTTTCCGCAACCTTGCGGCCGAGTTCGGCATCGAGCGATTCCTTGCCCATGCCCCCTACACGATGAATCCTGCGGCGGCCAAGCCCGAAACGCGTGAGTTTGCGTTGCAGACGCTTGCCGACGACCTTGCGCGCATGGAAAACACGCCGAACCAAATGTACAACATGCATCCTGGTTGCCATGTGGGGCAGGGCGCCGAGGTGGGCATAGGGCTTGTTGCCGACGCGTTGAATGCGGTGCTCGCTCCCGAGCAGACCACCACGCTGTTGCTGGAGACGATGGCGGGGAAGGGCACCGAGCTGGGCCGCACGTTTGAAGAGCTGGCCGACATCATCGATCGCGTGGAGTTGTCCGATCATGTGGGCGTGTGCCTCGACACGTGCCATGTGTGGGACGGCGGATACGACGTGCGCGACGGGCTTGATGGCGTGCTGGAGGAATTCGACCGCGTGCTGGGGCTCGACCGCTTGCGTGCCGTGCACCTGAACGACTCGAAAAACCCGCTGGGGGCTCATAAGGATCGCCATGAGGTTATCGGCGGCGGGTTCATCGGCGCAGACGCGTTTTCCCGTATCGTGAATCATCCTGCTCTGCGAAGCCTGCCTTTCTTCTTGGAAACGCCGCACGACGCGCTACCCGAATGGGGCGAGGAGATTGCGCTGCTAAAGGCGGCGCGCGCGTAGAGGGCAATCGAAAGGTGACCGGAAAACACGTGAAAAGATATGCGGGAAGAAGTGCGGATGGGCATTCGGGAAGACACGCAGAGAAGCGCACGGAAAGCACGCGAGAAGATGCGCGGCGAGGGTTTCATGTGAAACAATTCTCGAAGCATTTTTTAGTTTTGCAACAGATTCTTCCAACGTGTTTTCTTCCGTCGTGTTAAAGTATCTTATAGCTAACTTTTAGAACAATAGGACAAGAAAGGAAGCTGTGGGATGGTTGTTGGGATTGTGCATGCGCTTGATCGGGGCAAACTCTACACGCGCGACGATTTGAGGAAACGCCTCCATGTGGAGGGGGTGCATCTCGATCAGCTTCTCGACAGCCTTCTCGCTTCTCGTCGCTTGCGCATACGTGCCGTTGTTGAAGGGGAGACGGCGGGGTTTGACGCTTTCGGGCGTCCCCTCGCGTCGGTTTGCTGCGTTTGCGACGAGCACGCGGTAAAGTTTGAGGTGGCTTGATCGATGCAGGCTGGGCAGCAGGGCTCGCAGCGGCTTCAGCAGCAAAGCGACACGCCTTCCGTTGCACGCCGCCGCGAGCGGGAGATGCGCACGATTTCCCAAATGGTGGCGCTGTTCTGTGCCGCAAACCATGCTTCAGATGCGCGTGTTGAGCGCGCCCATTGCGGTGAGCGAGTGTGCTCCGAGTGCGCTCGGCTTGATGCCTATGCGGTAATGCGCACTCGGCGATGCCGGAAGATGGACGCTAAAATTTCGTGCGAAAAATGCGAGAATCACTGCTATCGCTCTGACGAAAGGGAACGCATTCGCGCGGTCATGCGTTTTTCGGGCCCGCGTATGCTTACGAAGCATCCCGTCGCCGCTGTTCGCCATTTACTGGGAAAATAGCAAGCGGCGGCAGACGGGCGTCGTCGGTTCGCTACCGCGCGCCGCTGTCGCGCGCTTACCGCCGTCTGCTCGTTACAGCTTGCTCGCCGCCGCACGCTTGTCGTCGCCTTCGCCCGCCGCCGTCTGTCCACCTGCGCATCCGCTGCCTCTCGTTCGCTGCTGTGCGCCCGTTGCGCACACGCGCCGTCCGAAACCTTCCGCGTGTTGCTTCTGATCTGTTGCGTAAACGGGTATGATAGGCGCTGGTAAGTTTTCGCCGCAGCCGCCGTTTGCGCCTTGTTGCGCGTTGTCGGCTGCCTTCGCAGGAAGAAGGCTCTCGTGAATCCGCTGTCTTGGAACGAGTACTTCATGGGGATTGCCAAGCTGTCGTCCCTTCGCAGCAAAGACCCGAACACGCAGGTGGGAGCGTGCATCGTCAACGACAAGCGCATTATTGTGGGAATCGGCTACAACGGTATGCCCATCGGATGCGACGACCGGGAGTTTCCCTGGACGTCGAAGGGGGACTATTTCGACCAGAAATATGCCTACGTGGTGCATGCCGAGTTGAACGCCATCCTCAATTCGTCGGCCCCGCTTGACGGGTGCACGGTGTACACCACGCTGTTCCCTTGCAACGAGTGCGCGAAGGCCATTATCCAGTCGCGTATTGCGCGCGTGGTGTACCTTGACGACAAATACGCCGACACCGACGGCACGCGTGCGTCGAAGCGCATGTTCGACGCGGCGGGCGTGGAATACATACGTTACGAGGAACGTGAGCTGGAAATAGGCGCAAAGGAATAAACGCCAGAAGGACGGCGCGAAGGGACGAGCGAGAACACAAGCGCTGTTTCTGCTTGCCCCTTCGCGCCTGCCCGTGTTGCTGTCCCTTTCCGCCGCGAAATCAGATGCGGGGCAGCGCCGCCGCCGCTTCGCATCGCGGCGCTACTGGTTCTGCCCGCCCTTCGCGCTTGCGTCGTCGCTCTCCTTGTTCGCAACGAGCATTTGCTCGAACATTGAGGCGGTTTGCGAGAAGTCGCTCGGCAGCACGACGGTCGACATCTGCCCATTGCGCGCGAACTCGGTCATCATGTCGGTCCATTGGGTGAAGATGAACAGTTGGTTGGCCTCGGTTGCCGACACGCCCGAGTCGCGAATGACGGAAAGCGACTCCGAGATGCCGTCGGCGATGGCTTTGCGCTGGGCGGCGATGCCGATGCCGGCTTGCTCCATAGCTTCGGCGCGGGCGCGCGCTTCGGTAACCACCTTGATGCGCTCCGCCTCGGCGAGCGACTGGGCCGCTTCTTTCTCGCGCTGCGCCGAGTTGATGCGGTTCATGGACTGCTCGACGTCGGCGGGCAGGTCGATGGACGTGATCAGCGTGGACACCACGTCGAAGCCGTACGCCACCATAAGCCCCGACACCGTCATATTCACGTCGGACGCGATGGCGTCTTTCTTGTCGAACACCTCGTCAAGCGTGTATTGCGGCACCGACGAGCGCAGCGCGTCGATCAGGTACGACCGCATTTGCGCAACGGGGTTCGCCAGCATGTAGTAGCTGCGCCACACGCCCGATTGCTCGGGGCTCATGCCCGGCGTGACCGACACGCGGTATTGGGCGGCGATCGACATGGTGACCGTCACGTTGTCTTTGGTTTTCGCGTCGATGGCGAACTCCTCTTGGCGCGTGCGCAAGTCAACGCGCGCGGCGATGCGCTCGATGATGGGAATGCGGAAGCGCAGGCCCGCGGGCGCGGTGCGGTTAAACTTGCCGAGGCGCTCGATGATGGCGACCTTCTGCTGAGGCACGATATAGACGCACTGCAGCGCCAAAACAACCAGGATAACGAGAATGATCAGCGGCACTACCAGCGATCCGATGATGTAGGAAATCACGAGCGCTCCTTTCAGGTTGAGTGAACTCGGAGGTTGCAAACGTTTCCAGCATTATACACGAAAAGATGTTCGATTTTCGGCACAACAAGAAAGTAAGGAAGATGTTTTGGGGCGCGGGCGAGTGAGGTGGCGGGTGCGGGTGAACGCGGGCGAGCAAGGTGTTCGCCCCCCCGCTCCGCCCGTCGCCTGCGTTCGCCATCTTCTTCTCCTTTAATCCTGGTTGATCTATAGACTTTCTTCGGTATAATATGTCATGCGCTCAGATCTACCTGCGAGGGATGCGCGGCGGTTGCCGAGAAGCGGTTAGCCGCAGACGATTTCACGCATTCCCGCTTTCCGTCGTGCAGCGGAACGCAGGGCGGCGGGGCTCCGTCAAGAAGCCCTCACGCATGACATATGGTTTGCACCGGGTACGTCGAGGTGGCGCGCGGCGTATCGCCTCAGAGAAAGGTGCATGCCGTGGGCGTGGTCAAAGCCGTTTGCACAAGCGACGTCAAGGGAATCCAGAAAACCGAGCAGCCGTCGATCGAGCTCAAGCCCGAGTGGGGCATCGAGGGCGACGCGCACGCGGGCGCGTGGCATCGGCAGGTGAGCCTGCTTTCCTACGAGAAAATCGAGGAGTTCAAGGCGCGCGGGGCCGACGTGGTGAACGGGTCGTTCGGCGAAAACATTATCGTCGAGGGCTTCGATTTGAAGGCGTTGCCCATCGGCACGCGCTTCACCTGCGGAGACGTTGTTCTCGAGCTGACGCAGATCGGGAAAGAGTGCCACGCGCACTGCGCGATCTATCACAAAATGGGAGATTGCATCATGCCGCGCGAGGGCGTGTTCTGCCGCGTGATCGAGGGTGGTATCATTACGGTTGGAGATAGGATCGACCTCATAAAGGATTAGCCTCGCCGATGTTTGCCCAGCTTGTGCACCAAAACCCCGATGTATACCAAATTCAGGTAGCGTTCGCGAACGTTATCACGGCGGAAACGAACTGCTACGTCGTGCGCGACGGCGGTGACGCGCTTGTCATCGACACGGGGGCGCCGAGTGACGCAGCTGAGGCGTTTCTGCGAGAGGCGCTGCACGAGCTGGGCATTGACGCCGGTCAGGCGCGTTATTTTCTCACGCACTCGCATTTCGATCACGCGGGGCTTGTGCCGCGTTTGGCGCGCGCGGGCGCGTGCGTCTACGCGAACAAGCACGAGGTTGCGGCGTTCAGCTCCGCGTTTGCCCAACAGCGCGAGCATTTTGTGTGCCAGCGCTTCATGGAGGAAGGCGTGCCCGCGCGTTTCGCGCACGCCGACAACGCGCGCATCAACGTGTCGGTGTCGTTTGACGACGCGCCGTTTGAAGTGAACGTCGTTGACGAGGGCGACGAGATCACCGTGGGTCGCTATACCTTTAAGGTGGTCAACACGCCTGGTCACACGCATGGGCACATGGCGCTCTACCATAAGCAGTCGGGCATATGCTTCACGGGCGATCACGTGTTGTTCGTTATCTCGCCCGGCATTCCCGTTTACGTCGACGGGGACGACAGCCTGGGCGCCTATTTCGACAGTTTGGACAAAGTGGCGCGTTTGGGGTGCTCGCGGCTGTTCATCAGCCATGGCGAATCGCGGCTCGACTTCCCCGAACGCATCGCGTGGCTCAAACAGCATCATCTCAACCGCCTTGAGGCGATGGGCGAAATCGTGAAGAAGGAGCCGGGACTTTCGGGTTGCGAAGTTATTCGCCGCACGCCGTGGAGCATTCCTTTCGCCACCGTCGACGAGTGCGACCCGCTGCAACGTTGGAGCATTTACGCGCAAGGAACGGCGCTGCTCGACCACATGGTGGCAACGGGGCGCCTCCAGCGCGTTCGCGAGCTCGATGAGCCGACCGACACGTTCGTGAACCGCTATCGACCTGCGGGGGCGTAGCGCGTTTGGTGGCTTGACGGGCGGGGGTGACCACGGGGTGAACACGGGGTGAGCAGGGCTGCGCTCTGGTGTTCGCCTGCGTCCCGTGTTCACCCCCCCCCAGCCCCCGTGTTCGCCCGCGCTTTCCGTTTACTTCTTCCGATTAATCACCAAAAACAGCGCGAGCGCCGCAATCCCCACGCCTGCCATGCACAGGTAAAGGTTCGCGTATCCCACGTACGGCACGAGCAGCCCGAGCAGGAGCGGCCCGATGCCCACTCCCACGTCGAGGCACATATAAAACGTTGAGTTTGCCAAGCTCAGGCGCGTATCGTCGACGCGGCGCACCGCCACCGCCAGGCCGCTCGACTGCACGGTTCCCACGCCGTAGCCCAGAAGGAGCGCCGCTACGAGCACCATCCAGTCGGCGGTGGAAAACGCCAGCACCACCATGCCCACGGCGAAAACGAGAAACGCCGGCACCATCACGAACGCGGCGCCGCGCCGGTCGAAGGCGCGTCCGGTGAAGGGACGTGTAACGAACATGCTGGCGGCGTACACGATGAAGAAGATGCTTGCGGCTCCCATGAGGTCGCGCTCGGTGGCGAACGGGGTGAGGAAGGTGAGCAGGCTCGAGTAGCCGAAGAACACCACGCCGCACACGATCGACACGGGAAGCGTGTTGCGCTCGATGAAGTTCGAGAACGAGAACGCCTTGCGCGGCGCGCTCGGCGCGGGCTGGCCGGTGCGCGCGGCGGCGGGGTTCTCAGACGCGGAAGCGTTGCTTGCGGCGGCGGGGCGCTCGGGTGCAGAAGCGTCGCCGGCGGCGCTTGTGGCGGCGTCGGCGCTCGGCGCCGCGGCTTTCTTGCTCGTCAGCGGCGCGGGCGGCACTTTAAGCGCGAGCGTGCACAAAAGCGAGAGCACCGATACGCTCGCAGCCGTTATAAACAGCAGGTGATAGCCGAACGTGTTCGACACGAAGATTCCCACGAACGGCCCGAGCGCCGCGCCGAGCGTGACCGAGAGCATGAAGTACCCCACGCCTTCGCCTTTGCGCGAGGCGGGAACGCCGCCGGTGACCACAGTTGAAATGGTGGTCGAGCAGCAGCCGTACGCCAGGCCGTGCAAAAAGCGCAGCCCCATGAGCAGCACCAACGGGAAGTCCGCCAGGTAAAGGCAGGTGAAGGCGATCTCGCACACGACGCCCGCGCCTAAGATGACCTTGCGGTTGAAACGGCTGATCAAAGGACCGCTCACGAAACGCGCGATCAGCGTGCCCACGATGAAGATGCTCGCGCAGAACGCCGCGAGCGACGCGGGCGCGTTGTAGGCGGCCATCGCGTAGCTGGTCATGACCACCATGAGCATATAGTAGTTCACGAGCAGCGTGAAGTTCACCACCGTGCCGAGGATGAACCCCGGCGTCCAGAGTTTTTCGGGTTGAGAAGCCTGCGAGATCACCGTGCGCTCTCCTCCTTGGCGATGAGCACGGTGATGGGCGAGTCTTTCGTGACCGCGTAGCTGACGCTGCCCAGGTACCCCTTCACGCCGCCTTTGCCGCGGCTGCCCATGACGATGAGGTCGCAGTTCTCCTCGACGGCGCAGCGCACGATGAGGTCGGCGGGCGAAGTGCCCGTGAGCATTTTCACCGTCGCCTGGTTGGGGAGTGTTGCGGCGATGTCCTCAAGCTCGGCGCGGATGCTTTCCATGTCGTCGAACAGCACGGTGTCGATGCCCGCAGCCGCCGTGCCCGACGCGTAGAGCCGCGTCACGTACACGAGCAGCACCTCGATGCCCGCATCGTGCGTTGCAATGTCGCGCGCTACCTCAAGCGCTTTGTGGGATGGCGTTGAGCCGTCGTAGGCCACCAGCATTTTCGTGCACCACATATCAGCCTCTTTCGCGAAGGGGAACATATTTCATATTCTATTGTAGTCCTGCGATGCAAGTGGTGCGGAGAAGGCGTGGGGGAGTGGGTGGGTTCGAATCCCCGCTTCGCGAGGTGCAAGAGCGATCGAACGCAAAAATCTCTGCTAAGTGGTTTGTGCTTAATTGAAATGGCTGGGGTACCAGGATTCGAACCTAGATAGCTGGCACCAAAAACCAGAGTCCTGCCGTTGGACGATACCCCAATGCCACGTTGACGCGTATCAGCATGGCAAAAAAAATGGTGGGCCGTGAGGGAATCGAACCCGCGACCTTGGGATTAAAAGTCCCCTGCTCTGCCAGCTGAGCTAACGGCCCACTTCGATACGCAGCGTCGAATTGTACCGCTGAATGCGCGCGCGGTCAATGAGTGTTTCGCGCGGGAACGACGAAAAAGCTCATCGCGGGGTAGTGGAGAAACGACTTCTGCGCGCGGCGGGCGGGCGCTTTGCGCTATGCTTTCACCCTGCAATATCGAGAGAAGGATGCGGGCATGATCGATGCGCAATTTATAGACGACCTCGCCAGCGCCGCGCCTACGCCCGGAGGCGGCGGAGCGAGCGCGTGCTGCGGCGCGCTGGCGGCGGCGCTCGCCTCGATGGTGGGCAACCTCACGGTGGGGAAGGCGCGCTACGCTGACGTGGAAGGTGAGGTGCGCGCGTCGCTTGAGCGCCTGGACGCGCTGCGCGCGCAGCTGACGGCGCTCGTCGACAAGGACGCGCGCGCGTTCGAGCCGCTGGCGGCGGCGTACCGCATGCCGCGCACGACGCCCGAAGAGGTTGACGCCAAAGACGCCGCCCTGCAAGCGGCGCTGGTGAGCGCGTGCGAGGTGCCGCTTTCCATCATGCGCGCGTGCGCCGAGGTTGTGCGCGAGTGCGACTTCATGGCGCGCAACGGCAGCCGCATGGCGGTGTCGGACGCGGGCGCCGGCGCGGCGTTGGCGAAGGCAGCGCTTCAGGCGGCCAGCCTCAACGTGTATATAAATGTAGGGTCGATGGCCGATGCCGCGCAGGCGGAGGCGTATCGCGCGCAGGCCGACGAGTTGATGCGCACGGCTTGCGCTCAGGCCGACGACGTGCTCTCGTACGTAATGGGAGAAATCGGCGCGTAGCGACGTGCGGCGGCGGGGCTCGGCGTTGGTGCGGCGCGAAGGTGCGCGGCGCGGCAATACGATCACGGTGCGCGACGGCGACGAATGCCGTAGCATGACGGCGACGAGCGTCGCAGCATTGCGGGGCAGCCGTCGTCGCGTCGCGGGTAGGCGCAGACACGCGAAAGGGAATGTCATGGCGAAACTGTTGACGGGCAAAGAAGTGGTCGCGGCGATGCGCGACGACGTGGCAGCGCGCGTGGAGGCGTTGCGTGCGCACGGCGTGGTGCCCACACTGGCGTGTGTGCGCGTGGGCGAGCGCCCCGACGACTTGTCGTACGAGCGCTCGGCCACTAAGCGCGCGGAGGAACTCGGCATCGCGGTGCGCTCGTTCGCGCTGCCCGCCGACGCGCCCGAAAGCGAGCTGGCAGACGTCATTCGCTCGGTGAACGAGGACGCGTCCATTCACGGTTGCCTCATGTTTCGGCCCCTTCCGCCGCACATCGACGAAACGCGCATCTGCGACATGCTTGCGCCCGAGAAGGACATCGACGGCATCTCGCGCGCGTCTTTGGCCGGCGTGTTCACGGGCTCGGGGCACGGTTTTCCGCCCGCGACGGCGCAGGCGTGCCTGGAAATGCTCGACCACTACGGCATCTCCGTGGAGGGCAAGCACGTGGTGGTGGTGGGGCGCAGCCTGGTCATCGGGCGCCCAGTGGCCATGATGCTGCTCGCGCGCAACGCCAGCGTGACCATCTGCCACTCGCGCACGGAGGACTTGCCCGAGCTCATGCGGCTGGCCGACGTCGTGGTGTGCGCCACGGGCCGCGCGCGGGCGTTCGGCGCGTCGTGCTTCCGCGCGGGTCAGGTGGTGCTCGACGTGGGCATCAACTTCGATAAGGCGGGGAAGCTGTGCGGCGACGTCGACTTCGACGCCGCGTGCGCCGCGCTCGGCGAGGCGGGCGCCGTCACGCCTGTGCCGCGCGGCTTGGGTAGTGTGACCACGAGCGTCACGATGGCGCACGTGGTGCGCGCGGCCGAGGAACGCGCCGCGAACTAACGGCGCACGCGGGGCGCGACCCTGTTGGGCGGCGCCCAGCGTCGAGGCGCGTTGGGCGCGCGGCATCCGCGCCTCCTTCTGCGGGTTTGCTGTGCTTCCGCGGCTTTGCGTGCGCGCTTTCGCCGCATGGCGTATCATGGGCGCATGGCTAACGGGCTCACATATATGCGCAAGACGTCCTCGACCGAGGCGACCAAACAGCTGGCGGCAACGCTGGCCCCTTATCTGCACGCGGGCGACGTCGTGGTGCTTTCGGGCGACCTCGGCGCGGGAAAAACCCAGTTCGTGCAGGGGGTTGCGGCGGCGCTCGGCGTGACGGCGCCCGTGACCAGTCCCACGTTCAACATCATGCTCACCTACGAGCAGGCGCGCATTCCGCTGCATCACCTCGACCTGTATCGCCTCGACGACGCGCGCGAGCTCGAGGACATCGACTACTACGCGCTCATCGACGGCGACTCCGACGGCGTGGCGTTCGTGGAATGGGCGGAGAAGTTCCCCGAGGACTTGCCCTGCGACTACCTCGAGATCGTCATCACCGTTGACGACGCAGGTCAGCGCACGGTTTTTGCGCATTCGTGCGGCTCGCGTTCGCGGCAGCTTCTGTTCGTGTGGGCGAACGACTCGAAGGCGCGCTTGACCAAGACGGCGAGCGGGTCGCTTGCGGGCGGTGCTGCGAACGGCTTTGCGGCGAGTGCCTCAACGAACGCTGCATCAAGTTCCTCATCAGGCGTTTCAGGAAGTTACAACCTATGACACAACCTCAATACGCGTTGGCGTTCGACACCGCCAACGAGACGATCGCCATCGGCGTGGGGCTGCTCGACGCCGATACCTGCACGGTGCGCCTAGTGGCGTCTGCGGAGGCGGCGGCGCGCCGCGCGTCGAACACCCAGCTGCTGCCGCGCATCGACGCGCTGCTTGCCGAGGCGGGCGTGGCGCGCGGCGACATCGCGTGCGTGTGCGTGGGGCGCGGTCCCGGGTCGTTCACGGGCGTACGCATCGCGATGGCCACGGCGAAGGGCGTCGCGAGCGCGCTTGAGGTGGGGCTTGTGGGCGTCTCGACGCTCGACGCGGTGGCGTGGGGCTGCTGGGCGCGCGGCGTGCGCGGCCGCGTGCTGGTGGCGGCCGACGCCATGCGCAAGGAGGTGTACCCGGTCGAGTTTTCGCTTGACGAAGCGGGCGTTGAGCGGCTGGGGAACGACCGCGTAGTGAAGGCGGCGGAAGCTGCGGAAGAGTTCGCGGAATTTGGGTCGTCCGCCGAGGAATCGGGCGGGGCGTTCAGTCGCTCAGAGTTGTCCGCTGGGGAATCGGGGGCATGCTCAGTCGCTCAGACAGGCTTCGCTTCGCTGCAGAACTCGCTTGGTGAGCATACCCCCGATTCCCCAGCTGCCGCACGGGATTTCGATGCGTTCAATGCGCGTGGAACTCGCTTTGTGAACACCCCGCCCGATTCCTCGGCTGCTGGTGAAGGCTTCGTGGCAAACTCTTCCGCAGCTTCCTCTGGGGAGAAGAAAGGCTGCTCGCGGGTTGTTGCTGGTCGTGGCGTTGTTGGCGACGCGCTTCGGAAGTATGCCGACTTGTTTGCTGCTTGCGGGACTATCTTGCCTGAGGATTTGTGGACGCCGACGGGGGAGGGGTTGTTGCTGGCCTTGCAGGCGGCTTGGCGCTCCGGCGCTGCTGACCCCTTCGACGCCGCGCGACACAACCCGGCGTTCGCTTTGCCGGTGTACACGCGCCTGTCGGACGCGGAAGAGGCCGAGCGCGTGCGCGCGTCGAAGGTCGACCCGACGCTTGCGGGCGCGCGCGGCAGCAAGCACGTAACCATGAACGACACGGCGGTGGCGAACGCGCGGGCGAACAGCGCGGGCGTGGCGTACAAGCCGCTCGACCGCGCGCACGCGGCGCACGTGGCGGCGCTTGAGGCGCAGGTCATGGGCTCGGACGCATGGAACGAGGCGCTGGTGGCCGACGAGCTCGGCCGCGCCGACCGCGTGTGGTGGGCAGCTTATGCCGCCGACCCTTCCGCGCCTTTGCCCGCCGACGCTCCGCTGGTGGGATACGCCGGCGGTTGGGTGGTCGACGGCGACGTGCAGATTCTCAAAGTGGGTGTTGCGCCCGATGCGCGCCGTCGCGGCATCGCGGCCGAGCTTGTTGCACGCGTGGCCGCCGACGCGCGCAACCTCGGCGCGCGCACGAGTTCGCTTGAGGTGCGCGCGGGCAACACGGGCGCGCAGGCGTTTTACGAGACGCTGGGCTATGCGAGCCTGGGAAAGCGCCCGCGCTACTATTCCGACGGCGAGGACGCCCTCATCATGAAGGCTGGTGTGCTGCCGACGGCGGCGCGCGCGGGTGCGCATGGCGTGGCGGGGATGTCCATCGTTAATTATGCGGAAGCGGGTTCGTCCGCCGCGGAGCTGGGCGAGCCGTTCAGTCGCTCAGACAGTCCTGGCTCGCGCGAAAGCGCCGCTGGCGCTTTCGGCTCGTGCGGAACTCGCTTTGTGAACGACCCGCCCAGCCCCGCGGCTACCGAAGAATCGGGTTCGTCTGCAGCCGTTTTCCCCGCTTATCCCCTTATTTTGGCTATCGAGTCTTCCTGCGACGAGACGGCGGCGGCTGTTGTAGACGGCTCGGGCGCCTTGCTTTCCGACGTGGTTGCCTCGCAGATCGACTTTCATGCGCGTTTCGGCGGCGTGGTTCCTGAGATTGCCAGCCGCAAGCACATCGAGGCCATTTGCGGCGTGTGCGACGAGTGCCTTGACGTGGCGGCCGCCCAGATGGGGCTTGCGCCGGGTGGATTGCGTTGGCGCGACCTGAGCGCGGTGGCGGTCACCTACGCGCCGGGGCTCGTGGGCGCGCTTGTGGTGGGCGTGGCGTTCGCGAAGGGCGCGGCGTGGGCGCTCGACGTGCCGTTCATCGGTGTGCATCACCTTGAGGGACACCTCTACGCCAACAAGATTGGTGCGCCCGACTTCGCGCCGCCGGCGGTGGTGTCGCTCGTGTCGGGCGGCAACACGCTGCTCGTGCACATGAAGGACTGGGGCAACTACACCACGCTCGGCGCGACCATCGACGACGCGGTGGGCGAGGCGTTCGACAAGGTGGCGAAGGCGCTGGGGCTGGGATATCCCGGCGGCCCCGTCATCTCGAAGTCCGCGGCGCAGGGCAACGCGCAAGCCATCGCGTTTCCGCGCGCCATGATGCACTCGGGCGATTTGCGTTTCTCGCTTTCGGGCCTGAAAACGGCGGTGGTCACCTACGTCAACGGCGAGCGCGCGGCGGGGCGCGAGCTGAGCGTGCCCGACGTTTGCGCGAGCTTCCAGCAGGCGGTGGTCGACGTGCAGGTGGCGAAGGCGAAGCGCGCGCTGGAGGAAACGGGCGCGCGCACGTTCTGCCTCGGCGGCGGCGTGGCGGCGAACCCCGTGCTGCGCGCGGCTTACGAAGATTTGTGCGCGAAGATGCGCGTGCGCCTCGTGATGCCGCCTTTGCACTCGTGTGGCGACAACGCCGGCATGATCGCGCTCGTGGCGCTCGACCGCTATCGACAGGGGAAATTCTTCGGGCTCGACGCCGACGCGCTGGCTCACGCCGACCTCGACGAGGCTTATTAGGTTCCGCCTGCCCTGATGGGACAGGCGGAACCCGCCGACGCTGCGAAGCCCTGGGGCGCTTCGCCTAGCCCCTTGTGCGCTTGCCTTCGCGTACCAAAGTACGCTCAGCCGCGCGGCGGGGCTATTCGAAGCACCCCAGGGCTTCTCGCTGACGTTACGAACGATCCCGATTGTCTTTCGTCTTGCAGTCTACTCCCACTCCCGCAGCGTGCGCGCCACGATGGCGGCGCACAGCGCGGCGGCGCGGGCCTCGAACACGGGATAGTCCACGGCGTCCGACCCGTCGGCCTTGTCGGAGATGGCGCGCACGACGGCGCAGGGCACGCTGTTGCGGTAGCACGTCTGCGCCACGGCGGCGCCTTCCATCTCGCAGCACGCCGCGCCGAACGTTCGCGCGATGCGCTCCTTCTCGGTGGCGTCGCGCACGAAGCGATCGCCCGACGCTACGCGACCGGTGTGCACGACGGCGCCTTCGGCGCGCGCGGCGGCGGCTAGCGCAGCGCCGAGCACCTCGTCGCAGGGGAATGCGAGCGTGTCCATCCCCGGCGTTTGCCCTTCCGCGTACCCTAAGTTGCACACGTCCATCAGGTGGTTCACCGCGTCGCGCGCTACCAGCACGTCCCCGATGTCGAGCGTCGCGTCGAGCGAGCCGCCCACGCCCGTGTTCACCACGTGCGTCACGCCGAACACGTCGACGAGCGTTTGCGCGCACAGCGCCGCGTTCACCATGCCCACGGCGCACTGAACCACCACGACGGGCGTGCTGCCGAACGTTCCCTCGTGAAACGTCATGCCCGCGTGCTGAACGGCGCGCGCGTCGGGCATGGCGGCAACGAGCGTTTCCACTTCCACGTCCATTGCCCCGATGACACCGACTTTCGCGGGGGCGGCCTGCCCGGAAGGGGCGCTGCTGCAGGTAGCATCGGCAGCAGCGGTAGCGACGACGGCAGAAGCACTGGCGGCAGCGGAATCGGCGGTGCCGCCAGCATCGGCAGCGAAAGCGCCGGCAGAAGCAGCGGCGTCGAAGACGGGGGACTCAGCGGTTTGGCTCACAGACGGACTCCTTACGTTGGCGAATCGTATGTGAGCGATTATAGCGTGAACGCAAAAAATGCGGAGCGTGCATGATGCGCGCGTTCGTGCGGCTTCGGGCGCAATCGCACGGAACGGGGGTGGGGTTGCATTTTGGCGAACACGGGGACGTAGCCCTGTTCGCCGGTTCAGTGAACAGGGCTACGTCCCCGTGTTCGCCCCGCGCAAACCAGTGACGGGGCGTACGCAAAATCTGGCACAGATTGACGCTTTTACAGCGGCAAAGCGCTCAGCGCGCCTCATTGAATCGAGGGGACTCACAAAAGCCCAGGTCACGCAAATGTAGCACGGCATGTCGACGTAAGTTCCACCTCGAAAGGGCGCTGAATTCGTGCAAAACCGTCACTTTGTGCCAGATTCTGCGCGATCGCCGTCCCCGCTGTCCCTTTGCGCCGCCCTACGAGTCGAAAAACGTCATGCCGCGCTCGGTTGTGATGCGCTCGGTGGTGGGGTACTCAAGCCCTGGGTTGCTGCGCAGCACCTCGACGTAGCGGGCGGCTTCCCAGCGCGCCATGTTGAGGTCGTGGAAGATGTAGTTGCCGCAGCTTTGCGGGTCGGCGCCGGGCACTTCGCCCTCGTACGCGGCGCAGTGCTCGAACGCGCGCAGCATGAGCGGCAGCACGTCGGCCGAGGTCGGCTGCCCCTTCACGATGAGGTAGCACCCGGTCAAACACCCCATCGGGCCCCAGTAAATGATGCGGTCTTTCCATTCGTCGTCGTTGCGCAGAAACGTGGCGACGATGTGCTCGATGGTGTGCATGGCGTTGGCGTGCACGACCGGCTCGGCGTTGGGGCGCTTCATGCGCACGTCGAACGTGGTGGCGAACTGGTCACCGAGGGTGTCGACGCGCGACACGTAGATGCCGGGCACGATTTTCGTGTGGTCGACTTGGAAACTGGGAATGAGGTCCATGGCGTTCTCCTTGCTCTGAGGTACGAGGGAATTGTATATGAAAGCGGGAAAGGTGTCGCGCCGCATGGAGCAATCGGCGAAGGCGGGGAAGGTGCTGCGCCGCCTCCGCGCGGTCGGGAAACAAGAAAAATTAATCAGGTACCTTGCGAATAGCTGGGGACTTCGCTACAATACCAAAAAAGCAAGGAACCTAACTAATGAAGGGGATTCCCATGACTGATACTGAACTTGAGCTGTGCGACGGATGCGGGCGTGGCTGCCCACTGAGCGCCCCCACCTGCGGGCTTGGTTTTGAGATTGCGCAGAAACGCGCTCATCAAGCGGAAGGCGGCGAAGAAAGCAAAGGGAGCGAAGGCGGCGAAGGGCGCGAGAGCGGCGATGGAAGCGTCGACAAGCTGCTTGCGCGTCGTTTCCATCACTGCGCGCATTTGCTCATGTACCGTCGCGCGAAGGAGGGCGGGCGGGCGCGCGCTCTTGTGGCGCTCAGCCACCATGGAGCCATGTCGCAGCGGGAGCTGGCTGAGCGGCTCAACATCCGTTCTGCCTCGGCAAGCGAGCTTTTGACGAAAATGGAGGAGTTGGGCCTGGTCACGCGCACGCCCGATGAAAACGACAGACGCGCGATGCTCGTGGAGCTTACCGAGCATGGTCGGCAGGAGGCGGCTCGCATCGCTGCGCAGCGCGAAAAGGCGGACAAAAACCTGTTCGCTGTGCTCACTGACGAGGAAAAGCAGCAGCTTGAGAGCATTTTGGGCAAGCTCACACCTTATTGGCACGAGGAGTTCGACCCGGAGAGCGGGGCGAGAGGTTGTCGCGGCGGACGCGGCGGGCGCCATGGTCACGATGGTCACGACGAAGGCCACGGCGAGCGCGGCGACCATGACGGTCATGGCATGCACGGCGACCACAGTGCGCGCGGCGACCGCAGCGACCATGCTCATCACGGTGGTCGCCGTCGTCATGCTTGATAACCAGCGCCCGTATTCTTCCGCAATCGCTGCTACACTATAGCGATGCGCGCAAGGAAGGGGGCGCGTATGTATTTTGGAGGGGAACAATGGTGATGCGGAGTAATGAGCAAAGCGGGACGGGCGACCGCAGCGGCGGAAACGGCAGGGCGACCTCCCAGCCTAAGCTGTGGACGCTCATGTTCGTGCTTATTATCCTGGTGACGTTTTGCTCTTTCGTCATGGGTCAGGGGCTCAACTCCGGCACGTCGGTGTTTTTGTCGCGCATGGGCTACGGCGCGTCGCTCGCGGGCGTGCTGGCTCTCGTGTTCTCGGTCTCGGCGGCGGTGGCGCGCCTGATCATCGGCCCGATCATCGATGGCGGAAAATGCTCCCAGGTTATATTGGTCGGCCTGGTGGTGCTTGCGTGTGGCACGTTTGTCCCCGTGGTTGCCGGCGGCGTGGCGTCTTATGCGATAAGCCGTGTGCTGCAGGGCATTGGTTTCGCCATGGCCACCACGGCGGCGTCCACGGCGGCGGCCGACGTTTTGCCGAAGGAGCGCTTGGGCGAAGGCATCGGCTACTACGGCCTCGGTCAGGCGCTTGCCATGTCGGTAGGGCCGGCGCTTGCGCTGTTTTTGGTGGGGACCGACCCTGCGACGAACCTGTATGTGGGGCTGCTTTTGGTTGCGTGCGCGGGGTTCGTGGTGGCGTGGTTTACCCGCTACGAGCGCAAGCCGTTGACTCTGCCCGAAACCTCGGCTTTTCGCGAGCGCTGGGAGCGAAACGAGCGTGCGAAGGCGCAGGCTGCGGCCAGTGCGGGCGCTGAAGGGGTCGCCGCCGCTGCCGGCACGGTCGGCGCCGCGGCTGCCGAATCGGCCGTCGGCTCGACGGCTTCCGCAGCTTCTTCTGTTCCCGTTTCGCCTGAGCCCAAGCGCTTCTCCCTGTTCGAGCCGCGCGCGTTGCCGGGCGCCATTCCCATGACCATCATCTGTCCCACGTTCGGCTTCGGCATCTTCTTCGTGGGGCTTTACGGTACGCAGATCGGCGTGGCGAACGCAAGCCTGTTCTACACCATATCGGCTATCAGCATGATTCTCGTGCGCCTGAAGTCGAAGTCGTTCATGGACCGTGTGGTGCCCATCAAGACGTTTGCGGTGGCGGTGGCGTGCGGGCTGGTCGCTTTCGCGATGCTGTATTGCGCCGCCGCAAACGACGTGCTGTTTTACGCTTCGGGCGTTTTTTACGGGATTTGCCTGGGGATAAGCCTGCCGCTGAACCAGTCGGTGGCGGTGAAGAACACCCCGCCCGAGCGTTGGGGCGCCACCAACGCGCTGTTTCTGTTGCTCAACGACTTGGGGATTGGGCTTGCGAGCATGCTGTGGGGCTTCACGAACGACGCGCTCGGCTTCCAGGTTACTATCCTGCTGGTGATGTGCTGCATCGCGGCGTCGTACGTTGCCGCGTGGGTGTGCTACCCCAAGCCCGACCGCACGTGGCGGTAGCGGACCTGGGGCAAGTTTCGCGAGCCCGTGCGCTTGAAGATGCGCGTTTAATTGGGACGTTCCAAATGACAGGTCCAATCGAGACGTTCCAAATGGCGCATTCGTCTGCGCGTGCAATTTGGAACGTCCCAATTGCACCCCAATTGCACGCGCCGCCCGCATGTGCCTAGGTGCTTGAGGCTCATGCGGGCGGCGAGGGACTTGCGTATTGGTCGAATGGCGGTCGCTTGCCTACGAGCGCGCCAGGCCGTCCACGGAAAGCACGGTGCCGGTAACGTAGCTGGCCAAGTCGGACGCCAGGAACAGATACGCGTTGGCGATGTCCTCGGGCTCGCCGATGCGCCCGAGCGGAATGCTGGCGATGAGCGGCTGGATCATGGACTCAGGCAGCGCGTCCACCATGTCGGTGCGCGTGATGCCCGGCGCCACGGCGTTCACGCGGATGTTGTCGGGTGCAAGCTCGCGACCGAGCGACTTTGTGAGGCCGTTCACGGCGAACTTGGTGGCGGGGTAGGCGCAACCCGAGGGCTGGCCGTGCAGGCTCACCATCGAGCTGGTGTTGATGATGACGCCGCCGCCCTGCGGCTTCATGATGCGCGCCGCCGCCTGGCAGCAGAAAAACACCGCATTCAGGTTGAGGTCGACCGTCTTCTTGAACGCCTCGGGGTCGTAGTCGTAGATGCTCTCGCGCGCCGACACGCCGGCGTTGTTGCCCAGGATGTCGAGCGAGCCCCACGTGTCGCGCACGTGCTCGAACGCGGCGGCGATAGAGGCGGGCTCAGTTAGGTCGGGCGCGATGCCCATCACCTCGAAGTCGGGGTTTTCGGCCTTGAGCTTGGCTACGGCCGCATCGGCGCTTTCCTGGCGCGAGCCGCACAAGGCCACCTTAGCGCCGTTTTCCAGGTACTTCTTCACGATGGCGTAGCCGATGCCTCGCGTGCCGCCCGTGATGACGGCCACTTTTCCTTCGAGCAGATTGAGGGAACTCATTGGTGTGCTCCTTTCGAGAGGGGAGGGGAAGGAACGCCCGCTGCGCAGCAGGGGGTTTCCTTCGGTCAATTATGCACGAGGGAAGCGAGTGCAGCTGCGACGCGATGCGCCACCGTCCCAATCATGCGGCGCGCGGCGGCAGGGCTGTCCTCATTGGGCGGCGCGTGGTGGTGCGGTTGCGAAGCGACGCGCGGCGACCCGATACGCCGCGAACGGCGGTGCGGCTGCCCCAATTGAGGCAGCAAGCGGCGGCTCGGTCGCGTGCGCCGATTACGCCTTGCGTGAATTCACGAGCTTGCTATTCTTGGGCGCCTTCGTCGCTTGATGATGAGTGGGCCTTGATGGTTTCCGCCAAAGTTGCAATATCCATATCGTGTTCTGCGCGGAACTTCTCGACGCAGTACCCGAGCTCGTGGGCGTCATCCAGGCTGAGAGGCTTTTGGGATTTCTGGTCAATGAGTGACAGTATGTTCGAAAGGTCGTTTTCCATGCTGCTAAGTGTAAACGAAAAAATACAGTGTGCTGTAAACCGTCATTTACACTTTGCGAAACTGTGTTAAGAATGCGTCCAACGTTCCAATGTTTGCATTTGATGTCGAGGTCTTGTTGCATGGTTCTTTGTTCCGAGCACCCGAACCCCCCCGATGCCCCCGTGCCCCCGCACCCCCCCGCCCCCCGCCGGGCGCCCGCCATTGCATCGAGCGGACGC
>JAUNGO010000079.1 GCA_030524475.1 Eggerthellaceae bacterium
TCCGCGGCGTCGTTCGCCCCTGCGGCGTCGACCGCCTCCGTCGCCCCCGCGGCAGCATCGACAGCCGCCGCGCCTTTAACGTCAGCCGCTTTTGCGGCCTGTGCGAAGATGGTGTTGTCCGGCATGGGTTTCCCTCCTTTTCTCGGCGTCGCGGGGGCGTCGCCTCAATCGGCGCGCCCCCGCGCGTCACGCGCTTTCAAGCGGGCGCGAGCCTAGTAGATCAATTGCTGCACGGAGGTGGCCAGCGCGTACATGCATACGCGCACCGCCACGCTGCCGACGAGCAGGCACGCAAACGCCCCGCCCACGTACGCCACGACACGCTTCGCCTCGGCGCGTAGCGCCATGAACCCCAGCGCAAGCGGCGCGGCCATGCCGACGACCACGGCGCCCAGCCAGAAGATAACGGCCATATCGCCCGCCGCCAGGCGCATCACCGAGCGCGACGCGTCGGCGTAGGGGGCAACCGCCACCCAAATCACCCAAACAATCGCAACTGCGACGGCGGCAGCGACGCCCGCGAACGCCAACTTCACGGCGAAGGCGCGCTCGTCGCCGTCCGCCCCCTTAGCACAGGCGATAACGCACGCCAGCGTGAAGCCGAGCCCCAGCCCGCTTCCCAGGTACAGAAGCGGCAGCGTGAAGCTGTTCCACACCGGGCGCGACGCCATCATGAACGACGAGCCGGCGATCACGGGCAGAACAACGCCGCACACCAGCGCGCAAATTCCCAACGCCCGTGCGGCGCCGTCGTATTTCGCCCGCACGCACACGGCGTAGGCCAGCGCCACCACGGCGGTGATACCCACGCCGATGAGCTCGCGCGAGAGCCCGGAGCCCATGTTGCCCATGATGTGCAGCGCGCGCTCGGGGTGCCCCAAATGAAACGTCGAGGCAACGCCGCCAGCCGCCAGCAAGACCAGCGCCAGGACGGCGATCAGAAAGCTCGCGGTTGCCCGCCGCCCGCGCGCCTCGTGCACGCCGAGGTAGGCGAGCATTCCCGACGACGTGCCCAAAAGCACGCTAAACAGAAGGAGAGGCCACTGTACGCTCATGCTTACTCATCTCCAATCCAAGTGCAGTTGTCCATGCAAAAGACCACGGCGGGGTGGTTGCCCACGTCGGTGAGCTTGTGGTTGGTCTTCGACGCCACCAGCTTGCTCACGTCGCTTTCGGGGTCGTCGATGTCTCCGAAGAAGCGCGCCTGCCCGGGGCAGTGTCGCACGCACGAGGGCACCTCGCCCGCGTCGACCAGATGCGCGCACAGCGTGCACTTCTCGATGACGCCCTTGTCGCGCGACTCGTCGTAGGTGCGCACGCCGTAGGGGCACGCCATCACGCAGTACTGGCACCCGATGCATTTGCTGTGGTCGACCATCACGATGCCGTCTTCGCGCTTATAGCTCGCCTGCGTGGGGCACACCTCCACGCATTGGGGGTTGTCGCAGTGCTGGCACGCCACGGGAAGGTAGTACATCTCCAGGTCGGGGTAGGTGCCGGTGGGACCGATGGTGAGCACCTTGTTGTAGAACGTGCCCAGCCCCACGTTGTTCTCCTGCTTGCACGCGACGGCGCAGGAGTGGCAGCCGATGCAGCTGTCCAAATCGATCGCCATGATGTTGCGCGTCATTATTTCGCTCCCTTCACGGTCGGCATGCTCACGCCTTCTGTCTGCTCGTCGGCGCTCAGCTCCTCCGCCGAAAGCGGCAGGAAAATCTTGAGATCATCGCTGGTCATGCAGATGTTGTCGGGCGCGCCTTCCTCGGCCTTGTACACCTTGCACAAGCCGCCGAAGTTGTCGGTGCCCACGGCCGGGTCGTAAGGGCCGTTGTTCTCGAACAGGATGTTGCAGTTGCTGTCAAGCGCTCCGTGCAAGTCGTCGGTCGCGGCGCGCTCGGGGAACCACCAGTCGTGCTCGACGTGGATGGTGTCGGGCTTGATCGCCTCGGTGAGGTTCGCGCGCTGGCGGATGCGGTCGACGTAGGTCTCGATCCAGCACCAGTCGTCCTGTTGAATGCCCAGCTTCTCGGCCGTAGCGGGGTTGATGTCCATCGTGGGGAACATATGCACCTCGCGCATCCACGGCGAGTTGCGGTACTCGGTGTGGAAAAACGCGTGGCTGCGCCCGCCAGTGATGAGCGTGTAGGGGTACTCCTCCAGCAAGTCCTCGCGCGAAAGCTTCGTGATCGGCGGCTCGATGTACATCGGGAGCGGCCCGTTGCCGTACAAAAGCAAGTCCTCGCTCCACATTTCCATCTTCCCGTTGTCCGACTGCGGGTGCGCCGGGACCTTCGTGCCGTCGGGCAAGGTGGTGCCGGGGAAGCGGTAGACGCTGCCCATCTTGTTGCCGCGGTACATCGTGTTGAACCCGGGGCGGAAGTCGCTCGTCTTGCGCATCATGCCGCTTTGGTACTTCGGCATGCCGCGCACGTCGGTCATCTGCACGCCGGTGACGCTCACGCGCTCGCGGAACTCCTCGAAGCTTGAGCAGCTCAGCTGCGCGGGCAGGGTGGCCGGTCCTTTCACCATGTAGTCGAAGAACTCGTACTTGTCCTTCCAGTACATATCGACGTCCATGTACTTCGCGAACTCGAAGCAGATGTCCATGTCGTCTTTTGCCTGGCCGAGCGGCGCGTGGAACGGCTGGCGGATGAGGTAGGTGTGGCTGGTGGGGAAGCCGTGGCCGGAGTGCGCCCACTCCACGCGGTCGACCTCGTTGGGATGCGCGGCGGGCAGGATGATGTCGGCCAGCTCGCCCGACGGCGTCATGAAGATGTCCACGTTCACGAAGAAGTCGAGGTTTTTAAAGCCTTCGATGATCTCCTTGCCGCCCTCGATCGACAAAATAGGCTCGCTGGTTTGCTGCCAGTAGCCGTGGATTTGGAAGGGGTCGCCCTGTGCCATGGCCTTGGTGGTGGCGGCGCCGAAGCCGCCCTGCTGGCCGTAGATGACCTGCCCGCCCGAGTTCTGCGTCACCTCGCGCAGCTCGCCGGTGGCGTCGTCGGCCTGGAGGATGGTTTGGTACCCGGTGTTTTGGCACACCGACAGCTTCTTGATGTTCATCGCCGTTTCCTTGCGGCGCGCGCCCATGCGGCCTTGCTGGTTGGGCACGACGTCGAACATAAACGAGTCGTAGCCGGTGGCCGGCTCGCGCCCGATGTTTTGGCCGCCCTTGGTGTCGAAGTTGCCGGCCAGCGCCATCATGATGGTGAACGCCTGGCTGATACCTGAAGTGTTGATAGAGAACTCCACCTTCTGCCCGCGCGTGAAGCACGCGTGCGGGCTGGCTTCGATGTAGATGTCGATCGCCTCGCGGATCTTGTCCTCGGGAAGCTCGCAGAACTCGGCGGCGCGCTCGACGGTCCAGGGCGTCACGTGCTCCACCAGCAAGTCCCACGACGTGCGGTACGTCTTGCCGTTGATCTCGCGCCCGGCGCCGCTAGGCGTGGTGAGCGCGGGCACGGCGTCGGCCACCACGTTGCCCGCCTCGTCGAGCCACTGGAACACCTTCTCCGACCCGAGGCCTTTCTTGTCCTGCCAGTCGCCGTTCCAGTAGATAAGCTGGTCGTGCGCCTCGTCCCACGCGGGGTAGAGCTCCTCGTTGCCGCCTTCTTGCATAAGCGATTGGCGCAGCTGGTAGCCCGTGCCGTTGCCGTCGGCGTCCTTCTCGTCGATGAAGAACGGCGCGTTGGTGTAGGTGCGGGCGAAGTCGAGGGCGCACTTGTCGGAGTGGATAATCTCGTTGATGAACGCCAGCACGAGCGCCATGTCGGAGCCGGGACGGATGGGAAGCCACAGGTCGGCCTTCGCTGCCGTGCAGGTGAAGCGCGGGTCGACGCATATGACCTTCGCGCCGCGCGCCTGCGCCCGCTTGACGGTGAGCCAGTCGTAGTAGCCGCGGCTGCGCTCCTGGCGGCACCAGATGAGGATACAGTCGGCGTTGTTGCCGTCCCAGCCGGTGTACTGCGTCTCGTCGCCGTAGAGGCGCTGGCTGGTGAAGTAGCTGCCCACCCAGCAGAGGTTTCCTACGCCGAAGGTGGCGGTGCTTCCCAGCTCGAGCCACAGCTTGTTGATGGCTTGGAACTGCAGCATGTCGCGGCCCGTGCCGTACTGGTGCGCGATGGTGTGCCAGCCGTACGTCTCGCCGATCTCGGTGAACTTCGCGGCGGCCTCCTCGTAGGCCTCCTCCCACGTGATGCGCTTCCACTGCCCCGAGCCCTTCTCGCCGACGCGGCGCTGCGGGTAACGCACGCGCGTGGGGTTGTAGAGCTCCTGCGGGATGGCGAACGCGCGCCCGCACAGCGTTCCCTCGCTGAACAGGTCGGGGTTGCCCTCGATCTTGGTGAGCCGCCCGTCTTTCACGGTGCCGAACAGCGCGCAGCGCCCGTAGCACTGTCGACAGGCGCTCGGGATGACCTTGATGTCCTCTTGGGCGTTGCCCGCGGCGGCTTCGGCTGCTGAGCCCGTGTCGGCTAGCGCGCCTGCGGCTTGCGCGCCTACCAGCAACGTCGAGGCCGATGCGACGGCGCTCGCCTTCAAGAAGCTGCGGCGGCTTAAACGTAGTGCCATGTCCTCCTCCTTGTCCCTCTCTTTCGGTGACGTGCGGGATCCTCGCGAGCGGCCTGGCCCCTGCCTCTGCGCGAGAACCGTGCAAGTAGTTAATTAGCTATTAAATACTTGCATAGCTAATAATATGACAAGTAAGAAAAAATTGCATTAGGTGAAATTGCAGAATAGTGTTGACGAGGGGAGACGGGCGTTTGGGCGACGCGCGCGGGTTTCCTGGGGTGGACTTTTGCGGGTTTGACGTGAACACGCCAGCGGCGTTTGCGTCCCCCGAGCCTTTCGCCGCTGTGGTCTTTTGCCGATGGAAAACGGCTCGATCCGCCCGTTTTCCCCTTCGATGCGTACAATGGGCATGAAACGAGGCAATGACCATGCGAGAGGCGACTCACATGACCCAGCGTAACGCGCACCAACACCGGCACGACGAGTTCGTGGGGTATCGAATCTACGAAGCGCATCGCGCCTTGTCGCGCAGCCTTGAGCGCACGCTGGCGCCGTTCGGCGTCACGCCGGGCGAGTGGAACGCCTTAAACCAGCTCGACCACCACGGGCCGCTGTCCCAAAAGCACCTCGCCGACGCGTTGCGCAAGGAGCAGGCCACCATCACGCGCAGCGTCGACCGCATGGTAAGAAAGGGTCTTGTTGTGCGCGAGCCCGACCCGAGTGACCGACGCGCCAACATCATCAGCCTCACGCCCGTCGCCCGTCGTTTGCTCACCGAGATCGAGCCGCGTGCGGTGGAGGCGGCCGCGCACACGGTCGATGGCATCAGCGAGGATGACCTCGAGACGTTCTACGCCGTCTTGGGCCGCGTGAAGGCGAACGCCGACGAAGTGGAGGGCTGAGCGCCGCTGCGTGCGTGGCGGCCGTTGCGAAGGGCGCGAGCCGCGCGACGGGGCGGAAAGCGGAAACCGCGTTCGTTGCGATTGGGCAACGCGACGCTGTCCGGTTGGCTTCGGTTTCGACGGTCGCACAGATCGGCGGCTACCATAGAGGCACCTGTTTAAGCAATGAGACGAAGTGAGGTGCCTCGAATGGATAGTGTGAACGTGCCGTGCAGGAGCGTGTTGATGATCGTGGGGTCGCTGAGGGAACGCTCGATCAACCGGCAGCTGGCCAAGGAGGCGGCGTCTGAGATTGCCGGCCGCGCGAACGTGGAGTTTCTCGACTTCGCCGACGTGCCGCTGCTCAACCAAGACGCCGAGTGGCCGCCGCCCCAGGCGGTGCAGCGCGTGCGCCGGCAGGTTGCGGCGGCGGACGGCCTGTGGATCGTGACGCCCGAGTACAACCACGGCATTCCCGGCGGGTTGAAAAACCTCATCGACTGGTTGTCGCGCCCGATGCGCCCGCTGGGGCCTGCGGCGCTTAAGGGCAAGCCCGTCACCTACTGCGGTGCGGCGGGCTCGTCGGGGGCGCGCTACGCGCTCGCGGCGCTCGAGGCGGTGCTGCGCGCGGTGCGCATGGACGTGGTCGACGTGATGCCCACCGGCGTGATGCTCGACCGCCGCGCGTTCGAGACCGACACCCTGCGCTTGACCGACCGCGACCACGAGTCGCTGTGCCTGCAGGCGAACCTGCTGCTGTTGCAGATGGGTCTCGACACGCAAGGCCGCGAGCTCAAGCGCGTCGCGGCGTAGTGGGTTCCGGGGGGCCGGTGGGGGGCGCCCGGCCGGGGGGGACCGGGGCCGGG
>JAUNGO010000018.1 GCA_030524475.1 Eggerthellaceae bacterium
TCTCGCCCTTCTCGCTCTTCTCGCTCGACTTCTCCGCGTGTTCCTTCTTCTCGCTCGACTTCTCGGCGCCCTCGGCCAACTCAACCGTCACCGAGCTATGGTCTTTGATGATACGCACGCGCGTGAACTCGCTGAGCAGCTTCGAGAGCAGATTCGTGCCGTAGCTGCGCACGTCGAAGTCGGGGTAGCGCTTGAGCATACGGCTGCCCACCTCGCCGAGGCCGGTTGCCTTGCCGTTGTTCTGGTTGTCGGTGATGATGTCGACAACCGCCTGCTCGACCTCGTCCTTCGACATGGCCGGCGCGCCGTTGCCGCCCGCGTCGCGGCGCTTCTCCACCAAAAGCTCAAGCGTGGTGAACACGTCGCACGCGCGGCGGAAGGGCGTGGGCGTCTTCTTCTCGCCCATGCCGATGACCATGCGCCCGCTCTCGCGCAGACGGCTGGCCAGGCGCGTGAAGTCGGAGTCGGACGACACGATGCAAAACCCGTCGACCGAGTCGGTGTAGAGGATGTCCATCGCGTCGATGATCATGGCGGAGTCGGTGGCGTTTTTGCCTTGCGTGTAGCCGAACTGCTGGATGGGCGTGATGGAGTTTTCCAGCAGCGCGTCTTTCCACTTGGCGTGCAGCGTGAGCGTCCAATCGCCGTAGATGCGCTTGACGGTGACGGTGCCGTACTTGGACAACTCGTTCAGGATGGGCTTGATATAGCGCGCCGACACGTTGTCGGCGTCGATGAGCAGCGCAAAGCGCTTGTCGGATGACTTTTGTTCCATAAAGGGCTTTCTCGAGAAGTGCCGAATCGTTGATGCTGCCTATGATAACGCTTCGCGCGCGCTTGGCGCCCCTTCTGCAGCGCAGCGGATAGAAACTGCGGAAATGCGGAAATTGGCTCTTGCATTGGCTAAGGCGCATCCGTATAATACTGCCTTGCGCCATGGTGGGTGTGGCCTAGTTGGCTAAGGCGCCAGATTGTGGCTCTGGAGATCGTGGGTTCGAGTCCCATCATCCACCCCAGCGCGCGTTTTGCTCGCAAAACGTTTTGAAAATTGGGGGTTGCGTTTCCAAAGCGCTTCACCTAGAATAGCAAAGCGCTTTGAGCGCAAACGACCTATGCACCATTAGCTTAGTTGGTAGAGCAGGGGACTCTTAATCCCAAGGTCGAAGGTTCGAGTCCTTCATGGTGCACCATCGAACTTCCACGACGCCGCGAAATTCGCGGCGTCGTTTGTTTTTCGCGCCTCCCCTCGTCGCGCAGCCTGCAAACGCGAAAACGGAGAACGCAAGCGAACGCAAAGGCATACAACGGCCGATTTCCAGCCACCTTACGAATACCCTGGCTTCAAATGAGTCGTTGTAGGCGAATTATTCCGAGAAATGGCTTCAAACGAAGCGTTGTAGGCGGATTCGGTCAGCAAAAACGCCTACAACGCCCGATTCCCAGCCGCAATTTTCAGCATATGGCTGGAAAAACGTCGTTGTAGGCGTTTAGAAGCCGATCAAAGGCCACGGCAAAAGCCGCCGCAACCGAAAGCTACATCTTCGTCGGCGCGCTCACGCCCAGCAGGCTCAAGGCCAGCGCGAGCACGATGCGCGCGGCGTCAACCAGCGCGAGGCGCGCCGCTTGCACGTTCTCGTCGTCGACCAGCACATGGCAGTTCGTATAGAACTGGTGGAACAACGCCGCGAGGTCTTGGGTGTAGTGCGTCAGGCGGAACGCCGCGCGGTCGCGCGCAGCCAACGCCACGAACTCGCCGAAGTCGGCCATCTTGCGCATAAGCGCCAGCTCGGAGGCGTCCGTCAGCACCGACAGGTCGACGTCGGCGGGGATCACGCGCGCAGCCAGGTCGTCCATCGAGATCTCCCCCGCCTCGGCGGCCGCCGCCACGTCGGCCGGCGCCGCCTTGCGCAGGATCGAGCAGATGCGCGCGTGCGCGTACTGCACGTAGTACACCGGGTTGGTGTTGTCCTTCTTCTTCGCCACCTCGATGTCGAAGTCGATCGGCTGGTCGGACGAGCGCGACAGCATCAAGAAGCGCGTGGCGTCCACGCCCACCTCGTCGATCAGCTCCTCGAAGGTGATCATCTCTCCCGTGCGCTTCGACATGCGCACCGGCTTGCCGTCGCGGAACAAGTTCACCAGCTGCCCCAGCATAACCTCAAGCATGCCCGGCCAACCCCACGCGGCAAGCATCGCCTCGCAGCGCGCGATGTAGCCGTGGTGGTCGGCGCCCCAAATGTCGATGAGGTGGTCGAAGCCGCGCTGCATCTTGTCGTAGTGGTACGCAACGTCGCTCATGAAGTAGGTCATCTCGCCGTTCGCCTTGATGAGCACGCGGTCCTTCTCGTCGTCAAACGCCGTCGAGCGGAACCACGTGGCTCCTTCCTTCTCGAAGACGTAGCCCTTCTCGTCCATCGCGCGCAGCGCCCGCGACACCGCCGTCTCGCCGTTTTCGTCCTCGACGTAGAGCGTGCGCTCCGAGAACCACCTATCGAAGGTGGTGCCGAAGCCTTCGCAGATACGCTGCTGGTCGGCGAGCATCATCTTGTAGGCGCGCTCGCGGAAGTTCAGCATGCGCTCGTGCGGGTCGGCGTCGAGCCACTTGTCGCCGTCCTCGTCGATGATCGCCTGCGCGATGTCTTTCACGTAGGCGCCCGCGTAGCACGCCTCGGGCAGCTCCACGTCGCGGCCGAGCAGCTGCTGGTAGCGCACTGCCACGCTCTCGCCGAAGTTGTTCATCTGCACGCCGTGGTCGTTGACGTAGAACTCCTCGTACACGTCGTAGCCCGCGTGCCGCATCACGCGCGCCGTGGCGTCACCGAGCGCCGCCCAACGGCCGTGCCCCACGTGCATGGGGCCGGTGGGGTTCGCGCTGATGTACTCGAGGTTCACCTTGCAAGGACCGCCCGCAAGCGTGCTGCGGCCGAAGTCGCCCTTCTCGGCGCGCACCTGCGCCACCACGTTTTGCAGCACGGCGTTCGACAAGCGAATGTTGATGAAGCCCGGGCCCGCGATCTCGATCGCCTCGATCATGTCGCTTGCCGGCACGTGATCGACGATGATCTGCGCGATCTCGCGAGGATTTTTGTGCGCCAGCTTCGCCGAGCGCATGGCAACCGTCGACGCCCAGTCGCCGTTGGACTCGTCGCGCGGGCGTTCAAGCGCCGCCTCAGGCGCGCTTTCAAGCGCAAGCGAGGCGTCCTCGCGCGCCGCCGCAATCGCCGCGTCGATAATCTGTTCCAGTGATTCGCGAATATCCATGATGCGCGTTCTTCTCCTTGCAATTCTTGTCAACAGCGCCCGCGCCGCCCGCAAACGCCGACAGCGGGCGAAGCCCTGTGCGGGCACAAGCTACTTCAACGTGGCGTACATAACGGCCTTGATGGTGTGCATACGGTTTTCGGCCTCGTCGAACACGCGCGACTGCTTCGACTCGAACACCTCGTCGGACACCTCCATCTCGGTAACGCCGAACTGCTCGGCGATCTCGGCGCCGATGGTGGTTTTGGTGTCGTGGAAGCTCGGAAGGCAGTGCATGAAGATGGCGTCGTCGCTCGCCAGCGCCATGACGTCGGAGGTCACGCGGTAAGGCTCGAGCAGGCGAATGCGCTCCGCCCACAGCTCGGCCGGCTCGCCCATCGACACCCAAATGTCGGTGTAGATAACGTTCGCGCCCGTGCAGGCCTCCTTCACGTCGTCGGTGAGCGTGACGGTAGCGCCCGTCTCCTCCGCAATCGCGCGGCACGTGGCCACCAGGTCGGCTTTGGGCATCTGCTCTTTCGGGCCGCACGCCACGAAGTGAAGCCCCAGCTTCGCGCACACCACCATGAGCGAGTTCGCCACGTTGTTCTGCGCGTCGCCCATGAACACCAGCTTGAGCCCCTTCAGGCCCTGCGGGAAGTTCTCCTCGACCGTGAGCATGTCGGCGATCATCTGCGTGGGATGAAACTCAGTAGTAAGCCCGTTCCACACCGGCACGCCCGCGTTGGCGGCCAAGTCCTCGACGATGGCCTGGTCGAAGCCGCGGTACTCGATGCCGTCGTACATACGCCCGAGCACGCGCGCGGTGTCTTCGATGGACTCCTTCTTGCCCATCTGCGAGCTGCCCGGGTCGAGATAGGTCACGCCCATGCCCAAGTCATGCCCGGCAACCTCGAAGGCGCAGCGGGTGCGCGTGGAGGTCTTCTCGAACAGCAGCACGATGTTTTTGCCTTCAAGGTATTTGTGGGGCACGCCGGCGCGCTTCATGTCCTTGAAGTTCCGGGAGAGCTTAATGAGGTAGCGAATCTCGTCAGGCGTGAAGTCGAGAAGCTTCAAGAAGTGACGTCCGCTCAAGTTGACAGGCATGGCAGTTCCTTTCTGTAGACCCACAAAGTTTAGCAGAGACGCCGCGCAACGGAAGAGACGCGTTGCAATGCGCCGCCAAAGAACAAGACCAGTTGGCAAAACGCGGAAGGAAGAGCGCAAGCGCAAGGGCGCGCAAGTGCGGACAGAGGAACAGGCGAGCGCGGGGACAACTTCACAGCAAAATGGCGCGCCCGGCAGGAATCGAACCTGCAACCGTCGGATTAGAAGTCCGATGCTCTATCCGTTGAGCCACGAGCGCGCAAGACGGTGACCGCGACGAATGCGTCGCAGCCACCGTATTATAGAACAAAACTAGATATAGTTGTTCGGGTTTACCGCCACACCGTCGAACTCCACCTGGAAGTGAAGGTGCGCGCCGAAGGAGTTGCCCGTGTTGCCCACCAGCCCGATGTTCTGGCCGCGCGTGACGTATTGCCCCGGCGTCACGAACACAGCCGAGGAATGCATGTACTTGGTCACCACGCCGTTGCCGTGGGCGATAACCACCCAGTTGCCCGCGCCGCCGTTGTAGCCGCCGTCGTTGGTGGCGTAAATGACGGTGCCGCTCTCGGCCGCGTAGTACGGCGTGCCCTCGGGCGCCGCCATGTCGGTTCCCTTGTGGAACGAGTTGTCGAACGAACGCCAGCCGTAGCCGCTCGACGTGGATGCAGCCGGGCACGGGTTGGCGAAATAGCCCGACCCCGCGTTCACCGACGCGCCGGGGTTGGCCACAACCGACCCGCCGCCCGAGCTTTGCTGCTGGCGCGCGGCCTCGGCGGCCTCGGCGGCGGCAGCCGCTTGGCGCGCTGCCTCTTCCTCAAGCTCGATCTGGGCCTGCATCTCGGCAACCTCGGCCGTGATGCCGTCCGCCTCAACCTTGAGCGCCGCCTGGGTGCTCTCGATCTCGCTCTTGAGGTCGGATGCTTTCTGCATCTGCTCCGCCGCCGTCTGCTCCTGCGCCGCGTACTCCGCATGGGCAGCCTCGGCCTCGGCGCGGGCGTCCTTCGTCTCCTGGACGAGCTCGGCGTCCTGCCCCGTGATGCGCTCGATCATGTCCCAACTGGTGAGGAACTCCTCGAACGTCGACGCGCCGAGCAAAACGTCGACGAACGACGTAGTGCCGCCCGTCTTGTACATGCTGCTCGCACGTTCCCCGAGGCGATCTTGCAGCTCGGCGATGCGCTTCTCGGCGGCATCGATGCGACCCTGCGCCTCGTCCATCGCCTCAAGCGCCGCGTCGTGCGCCGCCGTAGCGCTTTCGTAGTCGGCGTTGGCTTGGTTGAGGTCGTCCTGCAGCGCGTCGATGCGGTCGAAAAGCGCATCGGCCTCCGCTTGGAGGGCGTCGCGCTCGGACGTGCTCACGGCAAGCGCCGAGCCGACGGGAATACACGTTACCGCCGTCGCGAGCGCGAGGGCAACAAGCCCCGTACGGCGCGCGAGAATGCGAGAGGCAGACGTGCGTTGTGTGTTTGACTGTTTCATGTGCACCTGTTCTTCCGTTACGTATTGCGCAACGAAAGATATCATAACAGCAACTAACCGATCACACATCGTTTCGACCGAAGCCCCATAACGCCACGTGAAAAGGGTGAGGAAAACACAAAAGGGTTCGACTCCCTTTTTTTGTCGTAGGGAGGCATCCAATGCAAATCAAGTTTAGTAATCGGAAGGATTTCTTGGAGCGGGCGACGGGAATCGAACCCGCGTCAGGAGCTTGGAAGGCTCCGGTTCTACCATTGAACTACGCCCGCGTTTGCGCAAGAAAGGATTATAGCGCAAGCCGCGCGTTTCGCACCAAAAGATTTCAACGAAAGCAAAAGCACCGCGCCCGCAGCGTCGGCATGCACAGGTCGAACGAGCACGTCAGCATCTCGCAAGCCAAATGCATGCATCATCGTCTCGCAGATCGTTCGTAACGTCAGCGAGGGCTTCTGAGGCGTTTCAGATAGCCCCGCCTTTGCACCAAGTGGCCTTAGGGCCACGCCGCGTGCAAAACAAGGGGCTAGGTGAAATGCATCAGAAGCCCGCAGCGTCGGCATGTCGGTTCGTTGCACAGCAACGAACCGAACGCACCTAGTGCGCCTCCGCCCACGTGGGACCCCACGAGGCGTCCACCACGAGCGGCACGTTGAGCTCCACGACGTTTTCCATCACGTCGCGCACCATCGCAGACAAACGCTCGACCTCGCCCTCGGGCACGCTGAAGTCCAGCTCGTCGTGCACCTGAAGCATCAGGCGCGCCGCAAACTGCTCGTCGTGCAAGCGGCGCATCACCTCGTTCATCGCCATCTTGATGATGTCGGCGGCGCTGCCTTGCATGGGGTGGTTCATGGCCGTGCGCTCGCCGAAGCCGCGCTGCTGGGCGTTGCGCGCGCGCAGCTCGGGGATATGGCGCTTGCGGCCGAACATCGTCTCGGCGAAGCCCGTCTCCTTCGCGCGCGCCACCGTCTCGTCGAGGTAGGTGCGCACGCCGGGGTATGCCTCGAAGTAGCGGTCGATCATGTCCTTCGCCTCGCCGAAGGGGATGTCGAGGCTTTGCGCCAGCCCAAAGGCCTGCTGCCCGTACACGATGCCGAAGTTCACCGCCTTCGCGCGGCTGCGCAGCTGCGGCGTGACCTCCTCGACCGGCAGCCCGAACACGCGCGCCGCCGTCGAGGCGTGGAAGTCGGCGCCCGAGTTGAACGCCGCCACCAAATGCTCGTCGCCCGACAGGTGCGCCAGCAGCCGAAGCTCGATCTGCGAATAGTCGGCCGACAAGAACACCTCGCCCTCGCGCAGAGGGACGAACGCCGAGCGAATCTGGCGCCCGAAGTCGGTGCGCACGGGGATGTTCTGCAAGTTGGGGTCCGACGAGGACAGGCGCCCCGTGGTGGTCACCGTCTCGTTGAACTGGGTGTGAACGCGCCCGTCGCCCGCGCGCATGCGCGGCAGCGCGTCGATGTAGGTCGACTTGATCTTCGCAAGCTCACGATAGCGCAGCACGAGCGCCGGCAGGTCGTGTACCTTCGCCAGCTCCTTGAGCACGCTCGCGTCGGTCGAGTATCCGCGCTGGTTCTTCTTCAGCGGCTTTAAGCCCAGCACCTCGAACAGGATGTGCGCCAGCTGCTTGGGCGAGTCTATGTTGAACGGCTCGCCCGCCAGCGCGTGAATCTGCTCGACCAGCCCGTCGAGCTCGCTTTGCGTGCGCGCCCCGATCTCGGCCAGCCGCGCGCAGTCGAGCGCGGCGCCCGTGCGCTCCATGCACGCGAGCACTCCCACCAACGGCAAGTCGATGTCGTCGTACACGCGCGCCGAGCCGTCGCGCTCAAGCGCCGCGCGCAGCGGGTCGACCAGCATGCGCACGGCAGCGGCCTCAAGCGCCACGCGCGCAACGTCGTCTTTCGCCTCGGGCAGCGCACCGCCCATGTGCTCCTCGCACAGGCTCTCGACGGTATGGGTCGACGTCGACGAGTTCAACACGTAGCCCGCAAGCGCCACGTCGAACGCACGCATAGAAAGCACCTCGGGCGCGTCGACCAACGCCCTCTCGGCGGTATCATTCGGGAACACGTAGCGCAGCGCCGCCTTCGCGTCGGCAGCCGCGAACGTCCCCTCGCGCACCACGCGCGCGAACAGCTCGAGCGCGTCGTCGCCTTCAAGCACGCCCGTGCCCTCCGACGTCGAGAACGCCGCCGTCACGCTCGGCTCGAAAAGGGACGCCTGCTCGGGCGTCGCGAACGCCACGCCGACGACCTCGCCGCGCCCAAGGGCCGCCTCGACCACGCCCACGCCCTGCTCCCCTTGCAGCACCGGGGCGGGGTCGACCTCCACCTCGGGACGCGCCGCCTCCGCGCCCACCAGCTTCAGCACGCGCGTGAGCGGGCTCACGAGCGCGTATTTCCCGAACGCCTCCCCAACGGCGTCCACGTCGAACGCGGGGAAGCTCGCGCCCTCCACGTCCAACTCGAAGTCGAGGTCGGTCACGATGGTGGCGATGCGGCGGCTCAGAAACGCCATGTCCTGGTTGTTGCGCAGGTTCTCAAGCTGCTTGCCCTTGAGCTCACCCAAGTTATCGTAGACGCCCTGCATCGTGCCGAAGCGCTGCAGCAGCTTGGAAGCCGATTTCGGACCGATGCCGGGCACGCCAGGAATGTTGTCGGAGCTGTCGCCCATAAGCCCCAGGTAGTCGGGAAACTGCTCGGGCGTGACGCCGTACTTCTCGTACACCTCCGCCGGGCCGAAAATTACCACGTCGGTGATGCCTTTTTTGGTGGTCACGATATGCGTGAGCTCGGTTGCCAGCTGGCAGGCGTCCTTGTCGCCGGTGACGAGCAGCGTCTCGTAGCCAAGCGCCTCGTCGCGCGCCGCCACCGTGCCCAAGATGTCGTCGCCTTCCCAGCCGGGCACCTTCACGACCGGCACGCCCATGCTCTCAAGCAGCTCCTCGATCACGGGGAACTGAACTCGCAGCTCCTCGTCCATCGGCGGGCGCTGCGCCTTGTACGTGCCGAGCTCCTCGATGCGGAACTGCGGCTTGCCCGCGTCGAACGCGCACACCACCGCGTCGGGAGAAGCCGTTTCCACGAACTTGCAGAACATCGACATGAAGCCGAACACGGCGCCCGTCGGCGTGCCGTCCGGCGCGTTCATGGGCGTTTGGATGGCATGGTAGGCGCGGTGCATCAGCGAGTTGCCGTCGATGACGGCTATCTTTTTGGGCATGGGGATTCCTTATCACGCGACAACGTATAGCATACGCAAAAGTATAACGCATTGGAGTTCCGCCGTTGCTAACGCAACAGCGGAACCACTCGACGCTGCGAAGCGCCAAGGCGCCCATCCTTGCCGCTCCGAGCATTCGTCGCGTACCGAAGTACGCTTCCTCATGCTCTCACGGCCATTATGGGCGCCTTGGCGCTTCTCGCTGACTTATGCTCAACCCGCGGGAACAACTTACGCAACCTGCGGGGCGACGGGTGGCGTTCACCAAGCGAGTTCCGCAGCGACGCGAAAAGCCCAGTGGGCTTTCGCCAAAGCGAGGACTGTTCGAGCGACTGAACGCCACCCGTCGCCCCGCAGCCCCCTAGGCGTTCCAGAGATACCCTACGCCGCGCACGGTTTCCAGGCGTTGCGCCAGATCAGGACCGAGCTTGGCGCGCACGCGACGCACGTGCACGTCGACCGTGCGGCTGCCTCCGTAGTAGTCGAACCCCCACACACGGCGCAGCAGCGCGTCGCGCGAGTACGTGCGGCCAGGATGCGTCACCAAAAACGCCAACAGCGCGTATTCCAAGTACGTGAGGTCGAGCGGCTCTCCCCCCACCTTCACCTGGTAGGTGGCAAGGTTGATGGTCATGTTGTCGACCGTGATGAAGTCGGAAGTCGAGCTTTCGTTGCCCGGCCACAGAAGCTGGCGGATGCGCGCCGCGCACTCGGCGGCGCTCGCGCCGTGCACCACGAAGTCGGACTTCACCTGCACGGGCAGACGGAAATCGGAAAGCTGCTCCTCGTTCACGATCACGAGCATCGACGCCGAGCCGTCTTCCACCAGCATCGCCTCGGCCTGCGCCACGTTGGCGAGCGCGTCGCCGCGCGCCTCGTAAATCACCAGGTCGTGGCTCGGATGCGTGGAAAGCAGCTTTTTGAACTGCACCGACGAGCCAGCTGCCACGTCGACGTCGAAGCCCGAGAGCACCTGCTGGAACTTATGCGCGTTGTCAAGGCTGTCCGCGATGAAGATAACCGTCTTGCGCTGCATGGCTACAACACCGCCAAACAACGGTCAAGCTCCCACGGCGTTACAATGCCTTGGTACTCGCGCCACTCGGCGCGCTTGGCCTCGACCAGGTAGCTGTGGATGTGCTCGCCGAGGGTTTCGCGCATAAGCTCGCTTTCGGCGAAAAGCTCCACCGCCTCGCCGAGCGTCTCGGGCAAAACACCCACGCCGCCGTCTCGTATGCCCTGCTGGGAGTGCACGAACAAGTTGTGGTCCTCGGTCGGCGGCACCAGCTCGAGCTCGTCTTCGATGCCCTTGAGCCCCGCCGCGAGCATCACGGCAAACGCGAGGTAGGGGTTCGCCGCCGGGTCGGGGCTGCGCAACTCCACGCGGCACGCCTCCTCGCGGTCGGGGCGGTACCCCGGCACGCGCACGAGCGTCGATCGGTTGCGCTGCGACCACGAGAGGTACGTGGGCGCCTCGTTTCCGCTGGCAAGGCGCTTGTAGGAGTTCACGTACTGGTTCGTGACCACGCTGAACTCCGGCGCATACTTCAAAAGCCCGGCGATGTAGTGCTTCGCCACGTCGGAGAGATGGTATCCCCACGGGTCGTTCTCGTCGAAAAACGCGTTGTTGCCGTCGAGGTCGAACAGGCTTTGGTGCACGTGCATGCCGTTGCCGGGCGCGTCAGGCATGGGCTTGGGCATGAACGACGCATACACGCCGTGCTTGAGCGCGATCTCCTTCACCACCAGCTTGTACGTCATCACCGCGTCGGCCATCGCCAGCGCGTCGGCGTAGCGCAGGTCGATCTCGTGCTGCGAGGGGCCCATCTCGTGATGCGAGTATTCCACGGGAATGCCCATCTTCTCAAGCGTGAGCACCGTGTCGCGGCGCAGGTCGCTCGCGTAGTCGAGCGAAGTGAGGTCGAAATAGCTGCCGCGGTCGAGAACCTCGGTGTCGCTTGCGTCCTTGAAGTAGAAAAACTCCAGCTCAGGACCAACGTTGAACACAAACCCCGCATCGGTTGCCTTTTGAACCACGCGCTTGAGCACGTGTCGCGGGTCGCCCTCGAAGGGACGCCCGTCCGGCGTCTTGATGCTGCAGAACATGCGCGCGACGGCGTTTGACTCCGGACGCCACGGCAGAACCTGGAAGGTCGACGCGTCGGGAAACGCCAGCATGTCCGACTCCTGCGTTTTGGAGAAGCCCTCGATGCAGCTGCCGTCGAATCCCATGCCGTCGGCGAAGGCGTTTTCCAGCTCGCCCGGCACCACGGCGAACGACTTCATGTTGCCGAGCACGTCGGTGAACCAAAACCGCACGAAATGCACGTCGCGGCTCTTCACCGTTTTCAGCACGAAATCTTGCTCCGGGTTGCTGACCATGGCCGTCCTCCCTTTTCCGAAAAACCTAAAGCCCTATTATAGCGGGCATTGTTACGGAAGGGTTACGACGAACACGAGGACACGTCCCCGCGTTCGTCTCCGCGTTCGCCGCTTGTCGCATTGTCAGCACAACGAAAAGGGCCCGCTCCTCAATCGGAGCGAGCCCTTCATGTCACCATGTCGAAAAGCGACGATGCGCGCTTTACGCCTCGGCGTTCTCCTCGGCGGCGGGAGCCTCGACGGCTTCCTCGGTCGCAGCCTCGGCAGGAGCCGCAGCAGCCTCGGCCTCGGCCTTCGCGGCCTCCTCGGCGGCCTTCTTGGCGTAAGCGGCGGCGCGCTCGGCCTTCTTGGCGGCCTTTTCCTCACGCTCGGCCTTCTTGGCGGCCTCGCGCTCGGCGACCTTCTCCTTCGCGGAGCCGAAGCGATCGGCAAAGCGCTGGACGCGTCCGCCAGTGTCGATCAGCTTCTGGGTGCCGGTGTAGAACGGGTGGCACACGTTGCAGATGTCGATCCTGAGCTCGGGCTTGGTGGAACGGGTGGTGAAGGTGTTGCCGCAGCTGCACTTCACGACGCATTCGACGTAATCCGGGTGGATTCCTTGTTTCATGGTTGTTTCACTCCTTGTGGGTTCTCTTCCCTTGGTTTCCGACCAAGGTTAGCGCCTTGGTTTCCGACCAAGGCAAGACAAGCTTTTATATGATACCAAAGCGAACAAAGAATGCAACAACTTTATCGGAAATGTGACAAATGACCTGTCCCTTTGTCACATTCAAGAAAAAAGTTGGAGGCATAATGCCCCCAACTTTTCATCCGAGACGTTGGTTTCGACTCGCGGAACTACAGATTCGCCACCCAAAGCCCGTGCAGGTTGCAGTACTCGTAAACGGCCACGGCCTTGTCGCCTTCCGCCACCACGAAGTCGGCGGTCGGGGCGTCGGCCGGGGTGAGGGCGCGCACGGCGTAGCCCTTCTCCGTGACCAGGCAGATGAACTGGATCGAGTGCTCCTCGGTCATGGGATGCTCGACGCTGCCCACCTGCACGTGGACCTGCGCGCCGTCGACGGTCACCTCAGGCACGTGCTTCTCGCGCGCCGCGTCGACCGAGCCGGCCACCAGCTCGACCATCTGCTCGCCGCAGCACATCATCGGCACGCCGGCGTCGACCACCTTGAGCGCAATGTTTCCACAATGCTCGCACTTGTAAAACTTAACCTGCATGATGCAACTCCTTTTCTCGTCTGACGATACTAAATGTTACTAAATTTATCACATTTCAGGAAGACCCGTTTGGGGCTTCTTCATGCGAACGGCATAAACGAGCACGCACACGCCCACCACCAGCAGCGGCAGCGAGAGGACTTGCCCCATCGTGAGCCACCCGCCCCACAGGTATCCTAGCTGAACGTCGGGCTCGCGCACGAATTCGATGGCAAACCGAAACATTCCGTACATAATGAGGAAAATCCCGAAGAACGTGCCGCGCGGCCGGGGCGGCACGCGCCTTGACAGCGCGTAGAGCACCACAAAGATCACGATGCCCTCGAGCACCGCCTCGTAGAGCTGGGAAGGATGCCGCGGCATCGCGCCCGCCGCGCCGCCGAACACCACGCCCCACGCCGCGTCGGTCGGCGCGCCCCACAGCTCGCCGTTCACGAAGTTCGCGCAGCGCCCGAAGAAAAGCCCCACCGGCGCGGCGATGCAGCCGAGGTCGGCCAGCGTGAGGTACGGGATGTGCGTGAGCTTCGCCGCCGCCACACCCGAGACGAGCGCGCCGACAAGCCCGCCGTGAAAGCTCATGCCGCCGCGGGTGGTGGCGAAGATCCCAAGCGGGTGCTCCCAGTAGTATCCGTCGCCGTAAAAAAGCACGTATCCCAGCCGCGCGCCCACGATCACGCACACGAGAATGGTGAGCAGCGCGTCCTCGTCGACGCGTACCTTCCAGCGGCGCGCCACGCGATAGATGATGAGCGCCGCGCACGCAAAGCCGAGCACATAGGCGATGCCGTACCAGCGCACGGCAAAAGGCCCGACGGAAAACGCCACCGGGTCGAGGCTTTGATACAGGTCGTTGAGCACAAAAACCCCTAGTCCAAGCCCATGCCGGCGCCTACCTCGATGGCGGCGAAGCGCACTTCCTCGCGCAAAGCGGACGGAATAGGCTGCAAAGTCGAAATCTTCTTCGAGCAGCGCGGGCAGCGAAGCGAGAAAAACGCCAAATCGGAACGCAGCACCATCAGAGAGTCGTAAGCGCGCAGGTCGAGGTTGCGCTCTCCGCACGACGGGCAGGCAAGCACCGGCACTTCTCGAACCTCCTTCGCTGATGAAAACGGCTGCGATTTTCTCTCATTGTAGCACGCATGAGACGCGCGCAAGGGCGCGGCCTAGAGCAAAAACCGATTGGGGTTTCCCTGGCGCTTGAAGTCGGCGGGGCGCTCGCTCATGCTCGGCCCGTGCTTCAGGAAGTGCTCGCAGAAGCGGCAGATCTCCTTCACGGCGGCGTCGTAGTCGCGCTCCGGGTTCAAAAGCAAGCCGAAGTCGTCGCACACCACGTGCGTTTTGCGCTGACAGGCGGCGTAGTGGCAGTCGGCCGGGCACGGCTCTCCCGGCAGGTTGTGCGGGCAGCGGCTTTGCATCTCCTCGTCGCATCCGCGGCGTTCCCAGCATTTCTCCATTGAACTCAGCTCCCCTTCCGCAATAAAAAGGCGAGCCCGCGCAGGACTCGCCTTGTCGTTCGCCGTTGCGTGCTCTACAGCATGTCGGCAACGTCGGCCGGCACAACGCGGGTCACGCCGGGCACGCGCTCCTTCAGGATGCGCTCAACGCCGTTGGCCAGCGTCATCTGCGACATGGGGCAGCCTTTGCAGGCGCCCTGCAGCTCGACCGTCACCGTGCCGTCCTCGGCAACGTCGACAAGCTTCACGTCGCCGCCGTCGGCCTGAAGGCTCGGGCGGATAAGCTCGAGAACCGCCGCGACATCGGACTTCTCAACCATAGTTCTCTCCAATCGTTGGATACGGGTTTGTCTGCTGCATTCTATCACAGCGGCAAGGCTAGGACACGGGCATCCAATCTTTGCCGATGATCACCAAAACATCGGTGTCGAAGGTGTAGAAGTCGCCGCCGTTGATCACGCGCCCGCCGCTCGTCGCTTTCTGCACGGCCTTCGCCGCGCCCTCGTTCGCCTCGTCCTTCCAGATCACGAGCGTTTCGGGGTACGTCGTGGCGTCGTCGACGTTGCCCACGCCCGCAACCTCGAAGCCCGCCGAGGCGAGCATCTCGCCCAAGCGCGTCGCCGCGCCGTCGGCGCCGGCGCCGTTGCGCACCTCGACGCTGACCTCGGAGGGGCTCACGCCCGCCGCCGAGCTGTCGACGGCCGTCGGGTCCTCCCCCGCCTTGAAACGCGCAAGCATGTCGGACCACTCGTCGTCGTAGCATTCGAACAGCGTCACGTCGCCTTCGCTCTCGTAGCCCGGAAGCGCGCACGAGTAAACCGTCGCCTGGTCGAGCGGGCGCAGCGCATCCCCCAGCGCGATGAGGTCGGACGCGGTGAAGTCGCAGCCCAGGTAGTTGCCCGCGTCGCCCACGAGCGCCGCGAAGTCGAGGCCGACCGAGGAAAGGGCGCGCGCGGCAAGCGCGACCGTGAACGCCACGCGGTTGTCCGACGCCGTCTCGAAACCGCCCGCGAAGTTCGTCGCGCGCAAAAACACGAGCGCCTCGGCGCCGCTGAGCGTGCGGCTTCCCGCCGGGAGCACCGTCGAGCCCGCGCGCGGGTCGTCGATCTCCTCGGCAAGCGTCACGTCCACGCCGCCGACCGCGTCGACCATGCCCGCAAGGCCCGCCGCGTCGGTGGCGGCGAAGTGCGCGACGTCGACCTCGGCAAGGTTTGCCACCTGCTTGATGAGCTCCGCGTCGCCGCCGATCGAGCGCGCGTCGTAGAGCGGGTGAAACTCCCCGTCGGACAGGCGCACGTCGAGGTTGGCGGGAATAGACGCGAAGCTGACCACGCGCGCGGCCTCATCGATACGCACAAGCAGGTACGCGTCGGTCTGCGCGCCATGGGCCGCCGCGGCACCCTCCAGCTCGGCGGCGCACAAAACGTAGTAGGGCTGGCCCGACTCGGCCTTCACAAGCGCGTCGGCGGCGTTCGACGAGCCGAGCGAGAGCTTGGAGTCCGACGAGTTGAAGTAGGTGAACACGCCCACGGCAACCGCGACGACCACCACAAGCGCCGCGACGCCTGCGAAAAACGCCACGCGGCGGCGGCGCGCGCGAGACTGCATCTCCTGAACATAGCCCTGCCGCGCGGCGCGGCGCGCGTAGTCGCGCTCGCTCTCGCCGCTGCGCGCCGAGGTGCCCACATGGTTGACGTAGCCCTGCGTCGCCCGCCCCGCGCGGCGCGCGTTGGAGAACTCCACGCTCGCGGCGTTTTGCGCCTTGCGGCGCGCATGGGAGGCGCTTGTCGAGCGCGCCACGTGCGAGCCGACGGTCGAGGACTGCATACGCGCCGACATGCGCTTCGACTGGGAGGCGGTGAAGCCTTTCTTCTTGCCGAACATGGGCGTCCTTAGCGAGCGTCCGCCGCGCTCACGCGCGCAACGTCGGCGCCGAGGCGCGACAGCTTGCCCACGTAGTCCTCATACCCGCGGTCGATGTGCTCGATATGGTGCACGCGCGTCTCGCCGTCGGCGACGACGCCCGCGAGCACAAGCGCCGCGCCCGCGCGCAGGTCGGTCGACGACACGGGAGCGCCCTGCAAACCCGCGACGCCGCGAATGAGCGCATGGTGGTCGTCGATGGTGATGTCGGCGCCCATGCGCATGAGCTCGGCCGCGAACATGAAGCGGTTCTCGAACACGTTCTCGGTGATGACCGACGTGCCTTCCGCCACCGCCGCAAGCAGCATGAACTGGGCCTGCAAGTCGGTAGGGAAGCCCGGGTGCGGAAGCGTTTGGATGTCGGTGCAGGTCAGGTCGCCCGCGCGCGAGACGCGAATCCAGTCCGCGCCCGTCTCGACCGCGCACCCCATCGCGCGCAGCTTCATGATGGCCATGCGCAAATACGCCGGGTCGATGCCGTGCACAGCAACGGGGCCGCCCGTGAGCGCGCCGCCCGCCAAAAACGTGCCGGCCTCGATACGGTCGCCCACCGTGGTGTGCTCGCAGGGATGCATGGCGGAAAGCGGCACGCCGACGACCTCGATCTGTGACGTGCCCGCGCCCGTCACCTGCGCGCCCATGGCGTTCAGCATATTCGCCAAGTCCTCGATCTCGGGCTCGCACGCGGCGTTCTCGATGAACGTGGTCCCCTCGGCCACGACCGCCGCCATCAGCAGGTTCTCCGTCGCGCCGACGCTTGGGAACTCGAGCATCACGTGGGTGCCGCGCAGGCCGTTCGGCGTGTGCGCCACGAGCACGCCGTGGTCGACGTCGAACTCGACGCCGAGCGCCTCGAGCCCCACCAGGTGCATGTCGATCTTGCGCGCGCCGATTTGGCAGCCGCCGGGCATGGCCACGTGCGCCTTGCCGAAGCGGCCGATGAGCGGGCCTAGCACCGAGATGCTCGCGCGCATCTTCGACACGAGCTCATAGGGCGTCTCGCAGCGGTCGACCTGCGACGTGTCGACGCGCAGGCTGTGCCCCGAGCGCTCGATCACGGCGCCGAGGCGCTCAAGCACCTCGCTCATGATCTCGATGTCGGAGATGACGGGAACGTTGTGAATGGTCGAGGCGCCCTGGCCGAGCAGCGACGCCGCCATCAGTTTCAGCGCCGAGTTCTTCGCCCCCGACACGTTGACGTCGCCGGCAAGCGTGTTGTTGCCCTTGACGACGATGATTTCCGAACTCATACACATCCTCACTCTGCGGGCACGCCGCACAGTCGCTCGTTACATCAAACGTTCCTATTATAAGGAAGAGCGAGGTCGTCCGCCGCCTTGACGACGCCCTTCCACCAAATGAGTAGAACGAAAAAGGGAGCCCGGAGGCTCCCCTTTATCATTGAGCGATCTCTTGCTCGCCCGTTTAGTTCCGCTCGCTATTCACCGAGCGCAAAGCGCACGAAACCCTTGATGGCGATCGTGCCGCCGAGCGCCTTGGCGCACTCGTCGACGTACTGCGCCACCGTCTGGTCGGGGTTCTTCACGAACGCCTGCTCAGAGAGGCAGTTCTCCTTGTAGAACTTCTCCAGGCGGCCCGTGGCCATCTTCTCCTGGATGTTCTCGGGCTTGCCGGACTCGGCGGCCTGCGCCATGTAGATGGCTTTCTCGTGCTCAACCACGTCGGCCGGCACGTCTTCGCGCGTCGCGGAAACCGGGTTGAGCGCGGCAACCTGCATCGCCACGTCGCGGCCGCACTTCTGGAAGCCCTCGGACGCCGGGTCGATGCCCTCGACGTCGAAGAACGCGAGCACGCCGATCTTGCCGCCGCCGTGGATGTAGGGGGCGACACCCGCGGCCTCGACCGTCTGCACGCGCGCGAGCTGGCAGTTCTCGCCCATCACGTGGATGCAGTCGGTGACCACGGCCTCGACCGTCTCGCCATCGGCCTCGGCGGCCTTGAGCGCATCGAGGTCGGCCGGCTTCGCGGCGATGGCGGCGCGGGTGATCTTCTCGGCGTAGGCCTTGAACTTCTCGTTCATGCCCACGAAGTCGGTCTCGCAGTTGAACTCGACGACGGCGCCAACGGTGCAGTCGTCGGACACGAGCGCCATGACGGTGCCCTCGTTGGTGGCGCGGCCGGCCTTTTTGGCAACGGCGGCCAGCCCGCGGGTGCGCAGGACGTCGACGGCTTTGTCAAGGTCGCCCTCGGCCTCGGTGAGCGCCTTTTTGCACTCCATCATGCCGGCACCGGTCATCTCGCGCAGCTCTTTGACCATGGAAGCGGTGATGTTTGCCATGTGAACCTTCTTTCTCGAAAGAGGGAATGGGTTGGTGGAAATGTTACTCGGCCTCGGCAGCCGCGGGAGCAGCCTCCGCCTCGGCGGCCTCGGTCGCCTCGGCCGTCTCGCCCGCCATCTCGGCGGCAGTCACGTCGGCGCCCGTGCCGGCGATCACGGCGTCGGCGATGAAGTCGGCGAGCAGACGCACCGAGCGGATGGCGTCGTCGTTGGCGGGAATGCCGAAGTCGACGTCGTCGGGGTCGCAGTTCGTGTCGAGCGTGCCCACCACGGGAACGTTCAGGCGCTGCGCCTCGTGGATGGCGATCTCTTCACGGTTGGTGTCGATCACGAAGATGGCGTCGGGGACGCGCTTCATGTTGCGGATGCCGTTGAGGTTGGTCTGCAGCTTGGCGAGCTCCTTGTGCAGCAGGATCTGCTCCTTCTTGGGAAGAAGCGCCATGCGGCCGTCGGCGTCCATTGCCTCGAGCTCCTCCATGCGGTTCACGCGGGTGCGGATGGTCACGAAGTTCGTGAGCATGCCGCCGAGCCAGCGAGCGTTCACGTACGGCATGCCGCAGCGGTTCGCCGCGTCGGCCACGGGCTCCTGCGCCTGCTTTTTGGTGCCGACGAACAGCACCGTGCCGCCCTTGGCGGCCAGCTCGGACACGAAGGTGTACGCCTTGTCAAGGCCGATGAGGGTTTGCTTGAGGTCGATGATGTAGATGTCGCCGCGGTTGCCGAAGATGTACGGCTTCATCTTGGGGTTCCAGCGGCGGGTCTGATGCCCAAAGTGGGCGCCTGCGTCGAGCAGGGTGGAAATGCTGACTTTCGTCATTCTTCTCTCCATTCGTTAGTCCTCTGCCTGCGGTCATCCTCTTCTCCCGCAGCCTTTTTCGGGTGGCCACTCGCGGGGATAAGTCGCGCAAGCATGCGTATTCTTTCGCCGTTTACACAGCCTATCTAAGATAGCACAAACCCCTCGCTTTGCAAGGGGTTTGCAACAAGTTTATTCGGCTTTCCGCCTGCGGCGGTAAGGCGGCGTCGACTCCCGCGCCGCCTCGCCGACGGTGCGGCCGTCTCGCCGCCGAGCCTTCCCGACGCGCCCTAGTCGACTTCCGGCGCGCGCCCCGTCTCGTAGATCTCCAGCAGCTGCGACTCGGTGAGCACGGGCACGCCGAGGGAGACGGCCTTGTCGTACTTCGAGCCGGCGGCTTCCCCTGCCACCACGAAGCTCGTCTTCTTCGACACGCTGCCCGACACCTTCGCGCCCATCGCCTTCAGGCGCGCGCCCGCCTCGTCACGCGTAAGGCCGCTTTCAACGAGCGACCCGGTGAGCACGAACGTCAGCCCCGCCAGCGTTTGCGGAACCTCGGCGCCTGCCGCCTGAGCGTCGTCGGCCATCGTCACGCCCGCCGCGCGCAAACGCTCGATCACCGCCGCGTTGTCGGGCGTGCGCAAAAACACCCACACGCTGTGCGCGATCTTGGGGCCTATGCCCTCCACGCACCCGAGCTCCTCTTCTCCCGCCTGCGAAAGCGCGTCCATCGAGCGATAAGCCGCCGCGAGCGCCTCGGCCGTGGTTTTGCCCACGTGGCGCATGCCGAGGCCGAAGAGCACGCGCGCGAACGCGCGGCCGCGCGAGGCGTCGATGGCGTCGACGAGCTTTTTCGCCACCGTGTGCCCCAGGCGAATGGGCTCGCCGTCTTTGTTGAGCCGCCCCATGTCGAGGCTTGCCAGCTCAACCTCGTCGAGCGAGTAGTAGTCGGCCACGTCGGTAAGGCGCCCCGCCTCCACGAGCCTGCTCACGATCTCCTCGCCCATGCCGTCGATGTCGAGCGCGCCGCGGCTCGCCCAATGCAGCAGGCGCTCCTGCGCCTGCGCGGGGCAGTCGATGGAGATGCAGCGGAACGCCACCTCGCCCTCCTCGCGGATGACGGGGCTTGAGCAGCTCGGACACGCGTCGGGCATGGCCCACGGGCGCGCGTCGGCGGGACGAAGCGACGCCACGGGGCCCAACACCTCGGGGATCACGTCGCCCGCCTTGCGCACGATCACCGTGTCGCCCACGCGCACGTCCTTGCGATGCACCTCGTCGAGGTTGTGAAGCGTCGCACGCGCCACCGTCGAGCCCGCCACCACCACCGGCTCAAGCTCCGCCACCGGCGTGAGCACGCCCGTGCGGCCGACCTGCACGGTGATGTCGCGAAGAAGCGTGGTTTTCTCCTCGGGCGGAAACTTGAACGCGATCGCCCAGCGCGGCGCGCGGGCGGTAAACCCCATCGCCTGCTGGCGCGCGAACGAGTTCACCTTCACCACCACGCCGTCGATCTCGTAGGGCAGCGCTCCGCGGCGCTCGATCGCGCGCTCGCAGAACGAGCGCACCTCCTCGCGCGTGGTGCACAGCGCCACGTCGGGGTTCACGTGGAAGCCCGCCTCGCGCAGCCATTCGAGCAGCTCCCACTGGCCGGCGACGTCGAGCATGCCGTCGTCGGCAACGGCGTACATGAAGGTAGACAAGTCGCGCGACGCCGTGACGTGGGGGTCTTTCTGCCGAAGCGAGCCGGCGGCGGCGTTGCGCGGGTTGGCGAAAGGCGCGCGGCCGTTTTGCTCGGCGGCGGCGTTAAGGTGGTCAAAGCTTGCCTTCGGCATGTAAACCTCGCCGCGCAGCTCGAGCGGCTCGGGCTCCTCGTCGCCTGCGGCAGGCGCGGTGCGCACCTTGCCAAGGGCCTCGGCGCGCAGGCGCAGCGGCACGTCCTTCACCGTGCGCATGTTGGCGGTCACGTCCTCGCCCGTGGTTCCGTCGCCGCGCGTCGCCGCGCGCACAAGGGAGCCGCCCGAGCGCGCGTCGTAGGAAAGCGCGATCGACGAGCCGTCGATCTTGAGCTCGCAACACATGGGAGGCAAGCTCCCCAAAGCCTCTACCACGCGGTCCATCCACGCGTCGAGCTCGCCTAAGTCCATCGCGTTGTCGAGCGAGTACATACGACGTGCGTGGCGCACGGGGGCGAACTGCTCGCCGACGTAGCCGCCCACCCGCTGCGTGGGGCTTGTCGGGTCGATAAGCTCGGGGTGCGCCGCCTCGATCTCGCGCAGCTCGCGCATAAGCGAGTCGAAGGCCGCATCCGATATCTCCGGCGCGTCGAGCGCGTAGTACAGGTAGGTGTGATGCTCGATCTCGCGACGCAGCGCCTCGGCGCGCGCGGCGGGGTCGCTTGCCGCCTGAGCGAGCGTCTTTTCGTCGAAGAGGCTTCCCTGGTCTGCCATGCCGAATCGTTCCCTTCACGCGGAAAAGGCCCGAGATGCTGCCGGGCCCGTTTTTGCCATGCGTATGTTACCACGCGCCGTGCGCGCTACGCGTCGACGGTACGTCGCGCACGTCGAGGACGCGGTGCCGAAGAGTGCCCGGCGTCGGTGCGCCCCCGAGGTTGCGCGCGCCGAGGGCCGCCGTCGCGTCGCGGCGCGCATTTTGCCCGGCGTCGCGCGTCTCGCCCGATCGGCGACGCGCGCCCCATGCCGCACCCGACGTCGGTGCGCCCCTTACAGCGCGCGCACCGCCTGGGGAATAGCCTCGATCACGTCCTCGGGCGTCACGCAGATGTCGGTGAGCTTCGCCGCCGCCGCGCGCCCCGCCTCGGCGTGCAGCGTCGCGCCGAGCACGGCGGCGTCGAGGGGCGCAAGCCCTTGGGCGAGCAGCGCGCCGACCATGCCCGCAAGCACGTCGCCCGTGCCCGCCTTGGCAAGCGCGGGCGTTCCTTGGCGCATGGCGTAAGTCGCCTCGCCGTCGGAGACAAACGTGTCGGGACCTTTGAGGGCGACGACGGCGCCGAAGGCGCGCGCCAAGCGCGCCGCGAGCTCGGGAGCGTCGAGCGCGTCGGCGTCGATGCCCGCCGCGCGCGCCAAGCGCGCCGCCTCTCCCCCGTGCGGCGTGAGCACGAGCGGCGCCGCGCTCAGCGCGCGCTCCTGCGCAACCGCCGCGTCGCGCGCGCGATTCGTGGCTTGGATAGGGCCGTTGTAGGCGTTTTTTGGCTGCAATTGAGTCGTTGTAGGCGTTTTTGGGCTCGAAATCCGCCTACAAGCGCCGTTTTCAAGCCACGAGTTCTTCAGGCACGCGCGCTCCTGCGCAGCCGCCAGCCCATCGCGTGTGGCAAGCGCCGTGAGCGCTCCCCCGTCGACAAGCACCGGCGCGCCCACCTTGCGCACAACTTCGAGCGCAAGACGCGCGCAGCGCGCGTCGGAGGAATCGAACCCCGGGCCCACCGCGCATGCGGCGGGGCGCTCGGCGTGAGCGCTTTGCGCCGCGCGCGACGCGTCCCACCCGTCCCACGACCGAACGACGAGCGAGGGGCGAAAACCGCGCACCACGTCGACGCTCTCGGGCGCGCATACCACCTCGACGTATCCTGCGCCCGTACGCTGCGCGGCGAACGCCGCAAGGCACGCGGCGCCCGGATACACCGCCGCGCCCGCCACCACGGTGAGCTTGCCACGCGCATACTTGTGGGCATCCGACGCCGGCCACGGGAGCAGCGCGCTCAGCTGGTCGGGGGTGTACTCGAAAACGTCCATGATCGCCAACCCGCCCCGCTACAGCAAGCTCGTTTGCTCGACGCACGAAGGCCTCTCGGTTGCCTCGGCGGAACTGGTTGCGGCTTCCGCTTCTACGGCGGCGCCGCTCGCAACAACGTGTGCGCCCGCGCCCGCCTCGCCTGACGCCGACACGACTCCAGCGACGCTCGCACCCGCCTCGCCCGCAGCAACGTCATCGCCCGCGTCACCCGACGCGGGCAGCTCGTCGAGAAGCGCGCGGGCCTCCTTGAACTGCGCCGCCAGCTCCTCCATCGGGTCGACTCGCTTTTTCGCCGCGCTCACCGCGTCGTCGGTGATCGCCATCGCGAACGCCACCGCCTCGGTGTGCGTGAACGAAAGCGACAGAGGGATCTCGCGCACGCCCTGCTCGCGCGCAACCTCGCGCGCCCGACCGGTGAGCACCACGTAGGGACGGCCCTTCGACGTGCGACGCACCTCGATGTCGCGCACGCCCACGCCGCGCGAGAAGCCCGTGCCGAGCGACTTCACCACGGCCTCCTTCGCGGCAAAACGCGTGGCGTAGTGGGTTTCGGGCGACGTCTTGCCGTCGCAGTAGGCGCGCTCGGCCTCGGAGAACACGCGGTCTTTAAACGACGGCGTGCGCGCGAGGATGCGGCGCATACGCTCTATCTCGACGATGTCGACGCCGAGCCCCACCTGCCCCTCGGCCACTGGCAGGTCAAGAGCGCCCTCGACCGCCGCCTGCGCCTTTTTGCTGCGAGCCACTTCTCACCTCTCCTCGAAACGAAATCAGGGTTCAAAACGCGAGCGAGCGCGAACGGGTGAACACGGGAACGTAGCCCGGTTCACTTAGCCCGAATGCGCTCACCACCCTCGCGCTACGCGATCATGACGCCCTGGTCGAACAGATCGCGAATCTCCGCCTTCAGCACGTTGGACTGCGCGTCCACGCTCACCGGCAGCTCGGCACGGAACTTGCGACCGTCGGTTTGCTGCACGAACAGCACCACGCCGTCGCGCCCCGGGTACGAGCGCAAAATGCGGTTCAGCCGCGCCGAGCGCGTCGCGTCGAACGCGCCCGACGGCACGCGCAGCTCCAGATGCGACGGGCGCGCGTCCTCCTCGGAAAGCTCCAGCGCCTCCAACTCAAAGCACATGATCTGGCTGCCGCGGTCGTTGTGCTCGAACTTGCCCTTGATCTTGGCAATCACGTCTTCCTGTATGACCTCGGCAAAGTCGTCGTACTTAAAGCAGATGCACTCGATGTGCCCTGTGGTGTCCTCAAGCGTGAACGTTGCCATCTTCGTGCCGCGCTTGGTGAGCTTCACCACCACGTTCGAGATCATGCCCACAAACGTCGCGCTCTTGATCTCCTTCGTGCGCTCCGCCAAATCCCCCAGCTGGAACTTCGTCATGCGCGCGATGGCTCCCTCGCAGGGCGCAAGCGGGTGCTCCGACACGTAGATCTTCATGATCTCCTTCTCGTAGGCAAGCTTCGTGCGCTTGTCCCACTCGACGCCGTCGGGCTCGGGCACGTCCTCCTTGAACGAGTCGTCGGCCTCGGCGAACATCGAGAACATATCCATCTGGCCGGCGTCGCGGTCTTTCTGGCGCTTGGCTGCGCCCTCGAGCAGCGGCGTTTCGTCCACGAAGTACATCAGCTGCTTGCGCGTGTAGCCCGTCGAGTCGAACGCGCCGCCCTTGATGAGCGCCTCGAGCGTCTTGCGGTTGTAGCATTTCGCGTCGAGGCGGTTCACGAAGTCGTGCAGGCTCGTGTAGGGGCCACCCGCCTCGCGCTCGGCGATGATGGCGTCGGCCACGTTCTTGCCGATGCCGCGCACGCCCACCAAGCCGAAGCGAATGCCCTCGTCGACCGGCGTGAACTCGGCGTTCGACGAGTTGATGTCGGGCGGCAGCACCGGCGTTCCGTTGTGGTTGCAGCTGGCGATGTACTTGATCAGGCGGTCGGTGTTGCCCATGTAGCTCGAGAGCACGGCGGCCATGAACTCGTTGGGGTAATGCGCCTTCAGGTACGCCGTGCGCATGACCAAGATGGCATACGCCGCCGAGTGCGACTTGTTGAACGCGTACTTCGCGAACTTCTCCGCGTCCTCCCAGATCTGCTTGGCGATCTCCAGCGAGAAGCCGTTTTCCACGGCGCCGGTGTTCCAGTCCTCCTGCAAGGCGCGCATGACGTCGAGCTTCTTTTTGCCCATGGCCTTGCGCAGCTTGTCGGCCTTGCCGGCGGAAAAGCCGCTCATGGCCATGGAGATCTGCATGATCTGCTCTTGGTAGACCATCGTACCGTAGGTTTCCTCCAAGATGGGGCGCAGGCGGTCGTCGTAGTAGTGGATGGCCGTCTTGCCGGAGGCCACCTTCACGTAGTCGTCCACCATGCCCGACTCGAGCGGGCCCGGGCGGTTAAGCGCGATCGACGCCACGATGTCGGAGAAACGGCGCGGTGGCAGGCGGGCGAACAGGCTCACGTACAGCGCGCCCTCCACCTGGAACAGACCGTCCATGTTGCCCGAGCGCATGAGCTCGAACGCGCCCTCGTCGTCGGTGGGGATCTCCTCGGGAACCACCTTCTGCCCCGTGCGCGCCTCGATGTTGCGACACGCGCGCGAAAGCACGCCCAAGGTGCGCAAACCCAAAAAGTCCATCTTGAGCAGCCCCAGGTCAGGCGTGTAGTGGCCGTCGTACTGCGTGATGATGCCGCCGCCTTTGGTGTCGCGCTTCATGGGCACGTGGTCGCTCATCGGGTCGCGGCAGATGATGGTGGCGCACGCATGCACGCCCTCGCCGCGCACGTGCCCCTCGATGGAGCGCGCCGCGTCGATGACGGCCTTCACGTCTTCCTCGGTTTGGTACGCCTTCTTGAGGTCGGGGTTGGTGCCGAGCGCCTTGTCGATGGTGATGCCCAGCTCGTCGCCGATCATCTTGCAAATGCGGTCGCCCGTAGAGTACGGGTAGTCCAGCACGCGCGCCGCGTCGCGCACGGCGTTTTTCGCCTGGAGCTTGCCGAAGGTGATCACGCCGGACACGTGGTCCTCGCCGTAGACGTCCTTGATGTGCTCGATGACCTCGCCGCGCCGCTCATCCTCGAAGTCAACGTCGATATCAGGCATCTCCACGCGCTCGGGGCTCAAGAAGCGCTCGAACAGCAACCCGTTGGACAGCGGGTCGAGGTCGGTGATGCCCATGGCGTACGCCACGATGGCGCCTGCCGCGCTTCCGCGGCCCGGTCCCACGCCGATGCCCTGGCTGCGCGCCCACTCGATGTACTCCTGCACGATGAGGAAGTAGGCGGGGAATCCCTGTTGGATGATGACGCCCATCTCGTAGTCGGCACGCTCGCGCACCTCGGGCGGGACGGGCTCGCCGTAGCGGCGCACCAGCCCCTCGTCCACGCGCTTGCGGAACCAGCTTTCCTCCGTCTCGCCCTCGGGCAAGGGGAAACGCGGCAGGATGGAGTCGCGCTCAAGCTCGACGTTCACCTTCTCGGCGAGCGTCACCGTGTTGTCGCATGCCTCGGGGAAGTCGCGCAGCGCCTCGCGCATCTCCTCTTCCGTTTTCATGTAGAACTGGTCGTTGGCGAACTTCATGCGCTTCGTCTCGTTCACAAGCGACCCCGTGCCGATGCACAGCATGATGTCCTGCGCGCGGGCGTCCTCCTGCACGAGGTAGTGGAAGTCGTTCGTGGCGATGGTTTGCAGCCCCGCCGCGCGCGCAACGTCAGTGAGCATGTGGTTGAGCTCGGTTTGCGTGAAGCCGGCGTCAGTGCGGATGCCCTGGTTTTGAAGCTCGATGTAGAAGTCGCCCTCGTCGAAGCAGCCGGCGAACTTCTTCGCCCACGCCACCGCGTCATCGAACTGGCGGTTGTCGAGCAGTTTCGGGATGATGCCGGCGATGCACGCCGACGAGCCGATGATGCCGTGCCCGTACTTTTGCAGCATGGAAAACGTGGTGCGCGGCTTGTAGTAGAAGTTGTCGACGTGGCTTTCGCTCACCAGCTTCAGCAGGTTGTGGTAGCCCTCGTTGGTCTTCGCCAGAAGCAGCAGGTGGTAGAGCTTGGGCTTGACGTCGGTGCGCAGGTCCTCGTCGGTGGTGAAGTACACCTCGCAGCCGTAGATGGGCTTGACCTTCTTGCCCGTCTCCTTCTCGACCGCCGCGCACGCATCGCACAGCTCCGGCACGCCCGACATCACGCCGTGGTCGGTGATGGCCACCGCCGGCATGTCCAGATCGGCCGCGCGGCGCACCATGTCCTTCACGTGCGTTGCGCCGTCGAGCAGGGAATATTCCGTGTGATTGTGCAAATGTACAAAGGCCATGTGCCAGACACCTCGTTTACGTATCGCGAATGCGCATGCTGTGGTTCAAGAGTGGATGTGCGCGAAAAAGCCAACTTACGTTCGGGTGCCATGATACCAGCAATCAACGCGAACAAACCGTGAGGTTTGCGTGTTCTTGAAAACGGAGCGCGGGAAAGACCTCGGGCGCAACGCTCAGAAGCTTCGCAGCCTTCGCTTATGCGCCCGAGGGCTTTCCCGCGCGGACGACCCGCAAACCCCCGCGCAAAACATGAAGAGGGCGGCCAGCTTGTCGCCAACCGCCCTCTCAAACAGGCTCAAAAGTATTTTTGAGGTAGTGCTACTTCGTGGAACCTTCTGCGTAGTCGAGCTGCATCTGGTACCACTCCAACTTGACACGGCCTGTTTCCACGGCGGCCTTGTCTTGCTCGTCGTCCTTCTTCTCGAGTTCCTCGATGCGAAGGCGCAGCTTGTCGTACTTCTGGCGCATCTCGGCAACGTCGATGTCCTCGACGTTCTTGCCGAAGCGGCCGAGCACCGTCACCACGTCGTTGTAGACCTGCGCGGCACCCTCGTAAAGCAGAAACTGCTTCTTCTCGTGGCCTTCAGGGTCGAGGTGGATCGTCAAGATGCCGCCCGACTTGTTGGTCGCGACGAGCATCTCGTGCCCCGGCAAAACGCCGTAAGAGCCCTCGACGCCCGGAATGCTCGCATAGTAGATCTCACCCGAGAACAACTCGCGCGTAGGAATGGCTACCACACAGCGCAGCGCTGCCATTAGTCCTCTTCCTTCTGCATGGCCTCATAGGCGGCGTAAACGTCCTCGATGGCTCCCTTGTACACGAAGCACTGCTCGGGGATGTGGTCGCACTTGCCGTCGAGAATCTCGGCGAACGAGCGAACGGTGTCCTCGACGCGCACGTACTTGCCGGGGTTGCCGGTGAAGATCTCGGCCACGTGGAACGGCTGGCCCAGGAACTTCTGAATCTTACGCGCGCGGTTCACGGTAAGCTTCTGCTCCTCGGAAAGCTCGTCCATGCCCAGGATGGCGATGATGTCCTGCAGGTCCTTGTACTGCTGGAGAATCTGCTGGACGCCCACGGCCACGCGGTAGTGCTCCTCGCCCACGATCTCGGGGTCGAGCGCGCGCGACGTGGAGTCGAGCGGGTCGACGCCCAGCTCGGCGATCGAACGGGACAGAACCGTCTTCGCGTCGAGGTGGGTAAACGTGGTGGCCGGAGCCGGGTCGGTCAGGTCGTCGGCGGGCACGTAAACGGCCTGCACCGAGGTGATCGAGCCCGTGGCGGTCGAGGTGATGCGCTCCTGCAGGTCGCCCATCTCGGTAGCCAGCGTGGGCTGGTAGCCTACAGCAGAAGGCATGCGGCCCAGAAGCGCGGACACCTCGGAGCCGGCCTGCGTGAAGCGGAAGATGTTGTCAATGAACAGCAGAACGTCCTGGCCCTGGTCACGGAAGTACTCCGCCTCGGTCAGGCCCGCCAGGCCGACGCGCAGACGCGCTCCGGGAGGCTCGTTCATCTGACCGTAAACCAAGCAGGTCTTGTTGATAACGCCGGACTCGCTCATCTCCTGGTACAGGTCGGTACCCTCGCGGGTGCGCTCGCCTACGCCCGTGAACACCGACGTGCCGCCGTGCTCCTGGGCGAGGTTGTTGATGAGCTCCTGGATGCACACCGTCTTGCCGACGCCGGCGCCGCCGAACAGACCGGTCTTGCCGCCCTTGACGTAGGGCTCGATCAGGTCGATGACCTTGATGCCCGTCTCAAACACCTCGGTCGTGGTGGTCAGCGTGTCGAACGCGGGCGCCGGATGGTGGATGGGCATCCACTCGACGTTTTCCGGCATGGGCTTGCCGTCGACCGGCTCGCCCATAACGTTCCAAATGCGACCAAGGGTGTCCTGGCCAACGGGCATCTTGATGGGGGCACCGGTGTCAACCGCTTCGATGCCGCGAACCATGCCGTCGGTCGAGGACATAGCAACGGTGCGCACCAGGTCGCCGGGCAGGTGCGTCTGCACCTCAAGCACCGTGCTGATCTCACCCATGGGGGTGGTTGCGTTCACAGTCAGGGCGTTGTAGATGGCCGGCATCTGATCCGGCGGAAACTCCACGTCTACAACGGCGCCGACGATACGGACAACCCGTCCCGTGGCACCCTGGCTGGCCGCTTTTTCAATAGTTTCAGCCATTTATTCCTCCAAAGCTGCGGCACCGCCAACGATCTCGGTGATCTCGGTGGTAATTGCACCCTGGCGCACACGGTTGTACACGCGGGTCAACGTCGAGACCATCTCGTTCGCGTTGTCGGTTGCCGACTTCATTGCGTTGCGGCGAGCGCCTTGTTCGCCCGCAGCCGAGTCGAGAAGCGCATAGTAGAAGGCGTTGCGCAAGTAAGCCTTCATCAGGTAGAACATAACCGATTCGGGATCGGGCTCGAAGTCGATGTCGCCGACGACCTTCTTCTCGCCGTCGCGGTACTTCTCGAGCACGTCCTCCTCCTTGGGGGTAAGCCCCAGAAGGTCGGCGTACGACTGCTGGTTGATCGGCAGAACCTGCTGCTCGACCAGCGTTTGCTCGGCGGCGTTCTTGGCGTGGTTGTACACCACGAACACCTCGTCGAGCTTGCCGTAGTGGTAGCCGTCGCCGGCGTACAGCGACAGCTCGGCCGCCTGCTCGTACGTCGGGTCGGCGGAAAGACCTGCGAACTCGAATACCGGCTTGATACCACGGTAGCTGAAGTAGCCGATGGCCTTCTTGCCGCATGCGGCCACTTCAACCTCGACGCCCTGACGCTCCTTCTCCTTGATGAGTTTCTCGGCGTGACGCAGCACGTTGCTGTTGAAGCCACCAGCAAGGCCGCGATCAGACGCCACCACCACGACGAGCGCGCGCTTGACCTCGTCATGCGTTTGCAGAAGAGGCTCGGATTGCATGGGCGCGTACTTCGCCGTGCTGATGAGCATGTCCGAAATGGCACACGCCCACGGAAGCGCGCTTGCCACACGCTCGGAGGCACGGCGAATCTTAGCAGCGGCGACCATTTCCATGGTGCGCGTGATCTGCTTCGTCGAGCTGACGGAGTTGATACGCCTTTCAATATCGTGAAGGTTGGGCATGGTTACCGTCCCTTAAGCCGTCGTCGCGAACGACTTCTTGAAGCCGTCGATGGCGGCCTTCAAGTCAGCCTGAATCTCGTCGGTCAGCTTCTTCTCCGTGTTGATAGCCGTGATGATCTCAGGCTTGGAAGCACGCACGAAGTCGAGCAGCTCGGCGCGGAAACGCACGACGTCCGCCACCGGCAAATCGTCGAGGAAGCCCTCGTTGCCCGCGAAGATGGCGATAACCTGCTCGGCAACCGGCATCGGCACGTAGCGACCCTGCTTCAGAAGCTCGGTCATGCGCGCGCCGCGGGTGAGCTGGTCCTGCGTGGCCTTGTCCAAATCGGAGCCGAACTGGGTAAACGCCTGCAGCTCACGATAGGACGCCAAGTCCAGACGCAGCGAGCCCGCCACCTGCTTCATGGCCTTGATCTGCGCGGAGCCGCCTACGCGGGACACCGAGATGCCCACGTCGACTGCAGGGCGCTGACCCTGGAAGAACATATCGGTCTGCAGGAAGATCTGGCCGTCGGTGATCGAGATCACGTTCGTGGGGATGTAGGCCGACACGTCGCCTGCCTGCGTCTCGATGATCGGCAGAGCCGTCATGGAGCCCGCGCCGTTCTCGTCGGACATCTTCACCGCGCGCTCGAGCAAGCGGGAGTGCAGGTAGAACACATCACCCGGGTAAGCCTCGCGTCCCGGCGGGCGACGCAGGGTCAGCGACATCTGGCGGTAAGCCACGGCCTGCTTGGACAGGTCGTCGTACACGATGAGCACCGCGCGGCCCGGGTTCTCGGCGGAGGCGGGCTGGCCGTTCTCGCCGTTGTAGATGAAGTACTCGCCCATTGCGGCACCGGCCATAGGGGCGATGTACTGCAAAGGCGCCGAGTCGGACGCCGAGGCCGACACGATGATGGTGTTGTCCATCGCGCCGTGGCGCTCAAGCGTCTCCACCACGCCGGCAACCGTGGAGGCCTTCTGACCGATCGCAACGTAGATGCAGATCATGTCGGTGCCCTTTTGGTTGATGATGGCGTCGATGGCGATAGCGGTCTTGCCGGTCTGGCGGTCGCCGATGATGAGCTCGCGCTGACCGCGGCCGATCGGGATCATCGAGTCGATGGCGAGAATACCCGTCTGCATGGGCTCATGAACGCCCTTACGGGAGATAACGCCCGGGGCCTTGAACTCGACGGGGCGCATGCCCTCCGCCTTGATGGGGCCCTTGCCGTCGAGCGGCATGCCGAGCGGGTTCACCACACGGCCGAGCAGGCCTTTGCCCGAGGGCACCTCCACGATACGACCGGTCGTGCGAACCTGGTCGTTTTCCTTGATTGCGGTGACATCGCCGAGAAGAACGGCGCCCACCTCGTCCTCTTCGAGGTTCTGTGCCAGACCGTAGACGGTCTTGCCACCCTCTCCGACGAACTCGAGGAGCTCACCAGCCATGGCGTCGCGCAGTCCGTCGACGCGCGCGATGCCGTCGCCGACCTGGATGACCGTGCCGACTTCGCGGGATTCAACGCTGACGTTGAGCGAGTCGAGCTGCTTGCGCAGCGCCTCGTCAATGGCTGAAGCGGTGATTTCAGTCACTAGCATTCACCTCCATCTGTTTGTTCCTTGAGCGTGTGGCGCGCGCTGTTCAACTGCGAGATGACGCTCGCGTCGATGCGCTTGCCGTTGACGCTCATGATAATGCCGCCGAGAATGGACTTGTCGATGTGCTCGCGCAGCACCGCCTTCTTCCCCAGCTCGGCTTCGGCTTTTTCCGTAATGATGTGGCGCAGGTTGTCGTCGAGCTCAACGACGGTCGTAACGTCTACCACACACAAGTTCAGCTTGGTATCAAGCTCGTCTCCGTAGGCTGCGTACACGCGCGGGAGCTTGTCGGCGTCCCCACGCTCCGCCATGACCGCCATGACCTCGGTGAACGCCGGGTTGCACGAGGCGAACACCGCCTTCGCCAGCGCGTTGCGCTGCTCGGGCGTGTAGGCCGGGTCGGTCAGCGCCATGGAAAGTTCCATGTCGGAGTGCATCAGACGGATGATGTCCTCCATCTGGTTGCGCACCTCGAGCACGGCATCCTGCCCGCCAGCTGCCCTCGCCGCGTCGAACATGACGGAGGCGTAGGCAGCGATTTCTTCTTTGACGACAAGACGATTAGTTGGCATTGAAGCTACCTGCCTCTTTGACATAGCGCTCGATGATGCTGCGATGCTCGCCCTCGGTGAGCTCCTCACCGATCAGGCGCGCCGCAACGTCAACCGAGATGTCAGCGACAGAAGCCTGAAGCTCGGCCTGCGCCTGCTTCTTCTCAGCCTCGATGGCCACCTTCGCCTTGGCGATCATGTCCGCCGCCTCGGCCTGGGCCTTGGCGGTGATGTCGGCCTTGACGGCCTCGCCCGTGGCGCGCGCGTCGGCGACGATTTGCGCAGACTGGGCCTTCGCGTCGGCGAGCTGCTCTTTGTACTCAGCCAGCGTACGCTCGGCCTCGATCTGGGCCTCCTCGGACTTCTTGAGCGCTTCCTTGATGGTCGTCTCGCGCTTGGTGATGATCCCGTCGATCACCGGCCAACCGAACTTGGCCAGAATGATCAGAAGGATGATGAAGATGACGAGCATCGGGATGAACTCATTCATGTCGGGAATGAGCACCGCGATGCCTTCCTTCTCAGACGCAAACGCGAGGGTGGGGAAAGCACACGCAAGGCTTGCTGCGGCAACCGCAGCGGCACCGGCCTTTGCCAACTTCTTGTTCAGCTTTGCTTTCACTAATCCACCTTCTTTCTCAGCTTGATGTGACTATCAGGTCAGCCGATGTTAGAAGATGAAGGTGAGAACGAAGCCGATGAGGGCGAGTGCCTCAGCGAGAGCGCCGAAGATCAGGGCGTTGGTGAACAGCTTGCCGGCAAGCTCGGGCTGGCGGGCAGAGCCCACGCACAGGCCGTAGCCGCAAAGTCCCAGACCAATGCCTGGGCCGATGGTGCCGAGGCCGTAGCCGACTACCTTGAGGGCAGCGATGATGAACGTCGTTTCCACAGTTTTCCTCCTTTTACCGTTTTTGAGCCTGTTTCTCAAAAACACTTGCAAAGTATGTCCCACGGCGCGTTGTCGCCGTTGAAACCGATGTTGGGACGCGGCCGCACGCGTGCGCAAACGGCCGCGATGCGCATGGACGCCCAAAGGGCGCGGCGCACGCGTCTTAGTGCTCGCCCTGGGCCAAGCCGACGTAGACCGCCGACAGGATGGTGAACACGTAGGCCTGCAGGAAGGCCACCAGGCACTCCAGCGCGTACATGACGAACAAGAACAGCACCCAGGCGATCGACGCCGCGCCGATGGGGTTGGCGAACTGGATGAGGTCGAGCAAGAAGAACTGCGTCATGATGGCGAAGATGCCCAGGATCATGTGGCCCGCGAACATATTGCCGTAAAGTCGGACGGCCAGCGTAAGCAGGCGGATGACCAGCGAGAAGAACTCGAAGAACCAGATGATGGGAACCATCGGCTTCGGCAAGCCCGAAGGAGCGATGGACTTGATGTAGCCCCAGCCGCCCTTGGCCTTGATGCCGTAGAAGTTGAAGTACACAAACGCGATGAGGGCCAGCGCCCACGTGACGCTCAGAGAGCCCGTGGGGGTCTTCGCGCCGGGGATGAGGCCGATGATGTTCGAGATCAGGATGAAGAAGAACAGCGTCGCCAGAAACGGGATGTGCTTCTTGTAGCCGTGCCCGACAGCACCTTCGCCCATGTTGCGGCAAACCGCGTCGTAGCCCCAGTCGATAAGGCCCGCGAACTTGCCCTTCGGCGAAACCTGAACCTTGCGCACGCCAATGAGCACAACCGCCAGCACCACGAGCGTGATGACGAACATCCACACGGTGTACTGCGTAAGGCCGATGCCGCCGCCGAAGTCGACGACGAACGTGGAGTTGAAAGACTCGCTCAGCTCCTCGATCGGACCGGCGATATCCGCCAACGGATCGCCCGTAAGTTCAAAAGCCATGTACCTCTCCTTCTTTTGCTATCGACGCTTCGACAAAACCACGCCGAAGACGATCACCCCGACGACGAACGCCAAAAGCTCGGCCGCCGCAAACGGCACAAGCACGTCGGACGCTGCCATCTTGCAGACGATAAGCCCCGCAACCAAAACAACGAACGAGGCGGCTATCGTCAGCAAAAAAGGCGCCAGCATGTCGAGTGAGTGGGTAGGGTTGACCGTGCGGATCTTTTTCGTGGCAATGCGGAACGGCACGATGCTGACCAGCCCCACGACAATTCCGACGATAACTGCTGCTACCATAACTCGCTTTCACTCCATGCGCATACGACGCCCTGATTTAAGCCTTCCGTATCATAACGGGAATGTGAAGAACCTGCGAAGGAAGGCAAGCGAACCCGCAAGTTTTTCAGGTGAGCGGTATTTCGCTCCGTTCGTTGCCATGCAACGAACGGACACGCCGACGCTGTGCGGCAGCTGGGCGGTCGATTTGGCGCTCCAAGCCCTCGTCGTGGCCCGAAGGCCACTTCCTCGGGCTTTCACGCCAAATCAACTCGCCGAGCTGCCGCTCGCTGACGCTACGAACAACCTGCGAGCCCTTGAATACTAGTCTTATGATTAAAGATTAGTATTCCAACCCTGGATACAGCGGATGGGCTTCCAGGATGGCGTTCACCTTTTTGCGCACGTCGGCGAGCTTTGCCTCGTCGGCGGCGTTGAACACCGTGGCGGCGATAAGCTGGCCCACCTCGTAGAAGTCGTCTCTCGTGAGTCCCCGCGTGGTGGCCGCCGCCGAGCCCACGCGAATGCCGCTCGTGACGAAGGGCGAGCGCTTCTCGTTGGGGATGGTGTTCTTGTTGCAGGTGAGCCCCACGCTCTCGAGCAGTTTCTCGGCGTCTTTGCCGGTGACGTCGGCGGGGTTGAGGTCCACCAGGCACAAATGGTTGTCGGTGCCGCCCGACACCAGGCGTAAGCCCCCGTCGGTCATGCCCTGCCCCATCACGCGCGCGTTTTCCACCACATGGTCGATGTATTCGGCGTATTCGCGCGTGAGCGCCTCGCCGAACGCCACGGCCTTGCCCGCGATCACGTGCATGAGCGGCCCGCCCTGCGCGCCGGGGAAGATGGCCTTGTTGATCTTTTTCGCCAGGTCCTCGTCGTTGGTGAGGATGAAGCCGCCGCGCGGGCCGCGCAGCGTCTTGTGGCTAGTGGAGGTGACGATGTCGGCGTACGGCACGGGGCTGGGATGAGCGCCCGTCGCCACCAGGCCCGCGATGTGCGCCATGTCGACCATGAGGTAGGCGCCCACCTCATGCGCGATGGCGGCCATGCGCTTAAAGTCGATGACGCGCGGATAGGCCGACGCGCCGCCCACGATCACCTTCGGACGCACGCGCTTGGCTTGGGCCTCCAGCGCGTCGTAGTCGATGGTCTCGGTCTCGGGGTCGACCCCGTACGACTCGATGTGGTAGAGCAGTCCCGAGAAGTTCACGGGGCTGCCGTGCGTGAGATGCCCGCCGTGGTCGAGGCTCATGCCGAGCACCGTGTCGCCCGGCTCGATGATGGAAAGGTACGCACCGAAGTTGGCGCTCGCACCCGAGTGGGGCTGCACGTTGGCGAACTTCGCGCCGTAAAGCTTGCAGGCGCGGTCGCGCGCGAGGTCTTCCACCACGTCGACCTTCTCGCAGCCGCCGTAGTAGCGACGGCCCGGGTAGCCTTCCGCGTACTTGTTGGTGAGCACACTGCCGACCGCCTCCATGACGGCGCGCGAGGTGAAGTTCTCCGAGGCGATGAGCTCGATCGAGCCGCGCTGACGCGCCAGCTCCGCGCCGAGCGCGGCCGCCAACTCGGGGTCGGACTGCTTAAGGTGTTCCAGTGCCATGGTTTCGAGTTGTCCTTCCGTGAATCTCTTATTACGCAAAAGCTCGCAGGTCAAACGTATACGTCAGCGAGAGGCGCTGAGGCGTTCCGAATAGCCCCGCCTTTGGGCCAAGTTGGCTTTCGCCAACGCCGCGCCCAAAACAAGGGGCTAGGCGGAATGCCTCAGCGCTTCGCAGCGTCGGCGGTTCCGTCCGCTCCGTCAGGATGGACGGAACATTCCAGCGCCATGATTTTCTCCACGCGTCCGGCGTGGCGTCCGCCGCCGAAGGTCGTCGACAAAAACGTGTCGAGGATGCGCTTGTTTTCCTCGACGTCGACGAAACGGCCCGAAAGCGTCACGATGTTGGCGTCGTTGTGCTCGCGCGCCAACTCGGCGAACTGCGTGTTGATGACGTTCACCGCGCGCACGCCGTGCACCTTGTTGGCCGCCACCGCCATGCCGATGCCCGTGCCGCACACGAGCACGCCGGCCTCGGCCGCGCCGTCGGCCACGTCGTGTGCCACGAGCGCCGCGTAGTCGGGGTAGTCCACGCGCTCGTCGGTATCCGGACCGCGGTCGGCCACATCGTGCCCTGCCGCCGCCAAGTAGTCAACCAAAAGCTGCTTCTGCTCGAAGCCGGCGTGATCGCTCGCGATGCTGATGCGCATGGTTTTCCGTCCTCCCTCGGAAGCGCCGCTCGGCTCAGGCGGACACGCCCGCCTGCCGCGCGGCACGGTTTTTTGAACAGGCTGCATTGTAAGGCGAAAGAGCGCGGGCTGCGCCGTCAATTCGGCTATTCCTCACGCGTTCCACGCCGCGTGCCCCTCCGTTGCCGCCCGCTCCCCGCCTCGCGCGTTCTCAAGGCCTGCCTTCGCCTTTGGTCAAAGGCTCTGCTCGAGCCACGCAAGCACGTCGGCGTAAACACGCTCATGCCCCGTCTCGTTCAAAATCTCGTGGCGCATGCCCTCGTAGAGCACCACGTCAACGCTCTTTACGCCCGCCGCGCGCATAAGCTCGGCGGCGGAGCGCACGCCTTCGCCGTTGTCGCCCACGGGATCGTGCGCGCCCGCGACGAACAAAAGCGGCAGGCTCGGCGGAATGCTGCGCGCGAGGTCGAGCCGCGCCGCGTCGCGCGTGAGGGCCGTGAGCGTGGCGTAGCCGCCGACGGTGAACGGAAAGCCGCACGCCTCGTCGGCAATGAACGCATCGACGTTTTCCTCGTTTGCCGAGAGCCAGTCAAACGGCGTGCGCGGATTCTCGACGGCCTTCGAATAGGCCCCGTCGGCCATCGAGTGGAGAAACGGGCTCACCGTGCGCTCGCCCGAGCGCTTGGCAATGAGGCGCGCCAGGAGGTTTCCCGCCTTCGACACCACGAGCGCTTTGTTGCCCGTCCCGCACAGCACCGCGCCCGCCAGGCCCCCGCCGTGGCGCGTGAGGTAGACGCGCGTGACGAAGCTGCCCATCGAATGCCCGAAGATGAAATAGGGCGTCGTGCTGGGAAAGCGCGCCGCCACGAGCGTGCGCAGCGCCTCGACGTCCTCGACAAGCACCTCTTCGCCCCCGTCGACAGGCATATGCCCGCGGTCGGACGCGTCGGGAGCGCTTTTGCCGTGGCCGATGTGGTCGTGCCCGCACACCACGAACCCCTGCCCCGCGAGAAAGCGCGCAAAGTCGTCGTAGCGCCCGACGTACTCGGTCATGCCGTGGA
>JAUNGO010000019.1 GCA_030524475.1 Eggerthellaceae bacterium
GTCGCGGCCGTTGCCGTCGCCGCGGTCGCTGCGCGTGCGCGGCGTGCGGTGCGGGCGCTCCTCGGCGGGCGCTGCGGATGCGGCGGGCGCCTCCCCTACAGCGGAAGCCGCCTCGGGCGCGGGTTCGCTCCCCGCTGCGGGCACAACGCTCTTGCGCGGACGGCCGCGGCGCGGCTTGGGCTCCGCTGCTTCGACAGGCGCCGCAGGTGCAGCGGTTGACGCGGCATCGCCCGTCGCCTGGTTGGACGCGCCGGATGCAGCCGGCGGCTCTCCCGCAGCGGGCGTCGCGTTTGCGCCGTCCTCGACTGCGAGGGCAACGCTTTTGCGCGGACGGCCGCGGCGCGGTTTGGGCGCCGCTGCTTCGACAGGCGCTGCCGCCGTTGCGCTCGCCGCGCTTGTCGGCGCATCGGCGACCGACGCGCCTTCGACCTCGGCTTTCGTCGCCTTGCGCGTGCGCGTCGCCTTGCGCTCCGGCTTTGCCGCAGCCCCCTCGGCAGAATCGCTCGTCGCAGCTTGCTCGGCCGCAGCCTTTACCGCCTTCGCAGCCCGCGGCGAGCTCTTGGCAGTGGTCGCGCCTTCCGCCTTCGGCTCCGCCGCCTCGCCTTCCGCAGCCTTCTTCGCACGCGTCGTGCGGCGGCGCGCGGGCTTCTCGGTTTGAGGCGCGCTCGTCGTTGCCCCGTCGCCTACCGTCGCGCCGGCAGCCTCGCCGACCTGCGCCTTCGTTTCCTCAGTCACACTCATGCGTTAAGAACCTTCTCCCAGTCCTTCATGAACGAGTCGAGACCGCGGTCGGTCAGCGGATGCTGCACCATCTTCTTCAGCACGCCGAACGGCACGGTGGCGATGTCGGCGCCCATGAGCGCGCACTGGGTGACGTGGTTCGCGCTGCGCACCGACGCCGCGATGATCTCGACCTGCTCGCCGCGCGCGGTGTTGGCCGTGAAGTCGTAGTTGCCGATGGCCTCCACGATGTTGCCCACCTGCTCAAGGCCGTCTTCGGAGATGTCGTCGAAGCGACCGATGAAGGGGCTGATGTAGCGAGCGCCCGCGCGCGCAGCCAAAATGGCCTGCGGCACGCTGAAGCACAGCGTCATGTTCACGCGAACGCCCTGGTCGGCCAGCGTGCGCGTGGCGGCCAGGCCCTCCACCATGGTGGGGATCTTCACCACGATGTTCGGCGCGATCTCGGCGAGCTCCAAACCGTCGCGCACGATCTCGTCGCGCGTCATGGCCACCGACTCGGCCGACACGGGGCACTCCGGCCCCACGATGTCGCAGATGCGCTTCATGTGCGCGTGGAAGTCGTCGAGCTTGCCGCCGATTTTGGCGTACAGCGACGGGTTGGTGGTCACGCCGGCCAGCGCGCCCCAGCTTGCCGCCTCCTCGATTTCGGCGAGGTCGGCGGTGTCCAGAAAGAACTTCATCTTTCCTCCTTGAGTTGCGGGTAGATGTTGCAAACGTGCGCATGCGCACGACATACCTAAGCGGAATGAGTGAATGATATTGTTAAGCGGGCATTCCTTTTGAGACGGCACAAACGCGCCTGAACGCAGAAAGCTGTCGACGCCGTGCGCCGACCTGCCTGTAGTTTGTGCGGGGAATCGAATTGCCAATCATGTTAGCGCAACTTCCGCGACGGTTCAAGCAGCGATTTGCGCCGCGTTCTCGCCGCGCTCAAGCGGGGGTCGGAGCCCTACCCCAGCGTGCGAAAGAAGCAACTTTGCGCGCCCGTGTGGCACGCGGGGCCCGCCGCCTCGACCAGCGCGAGCAGCGCGTCGGCGTCGCAGTCGTAGCGCAGCTCGACCACGCGCTGGGTGTTTCCGCTGGTGGCGCCCTTGTGCCACAGCTCCTGGCGGCTACGGCTCCAAAACACCGTCTCGCCGCACTCGAGCGTCAGCGCCAGCGACTCGGCGCTCATCCACGCCATCATGAGCACCTCGCGCGTGCGCACGTCCTGCACGATGCACGGGATGAGCCCCGCCTCGTTGTACGTCAGCTGGGAAAGGTCGGTAATGTCGGGTGCGTCCATGATTCGCTCCTAGAACGTGGCCTTGTGGATCATCTCACGCATGCGGCGAGACGCCTTCTCGCTCATCTTGGGGATGAGGTTGTCCATGAGCTCGAGCATCTTGTCCTGGTTGTACGGCACCGTGCCCTCGAAACGCAGGATGTCGGTGTCGTGCGAGCAGTTCACCGTGCACGGACACGTCAAATGCTCGATGAACGTGCGAATCTCGCGCGCCGTTTCCACCTCGCCCGCCGGCTGCCACGTGCCCGCCGCGATGTCGCGCGCGAGCGGCCATGTCTTCGTCGGCGTGAGCGTGACCACCAAAATATAGTCGGGGCCCGCCTCGGAAAACACGCGCGCCGACGCCTTCGCGTTTTCCTGCCCGCGCCCCGCGCCCGCCATGCCCGCCAGGTAGAAGAACGTGAAGCGGATGCCCGCCTTGCGCAGACGCTGCCCCTGCTCGACGACGTCGGCGGCGGTGTGCCCCTTCTCCATGAAGGAGAGCGCCTCGTCAAACCCGCTTTCCGCGCCGATGGTGATGCGGTCGACCCCGCGCGCGGCAAGCTGCGCCAGCTCCGAATCGGACTTGCGCGCCACGTCCATGATGCGGCAGAAGCCGCCGTAGCTGTTCACCGTGGGAATGCGCGCCTCAACCGCGTCGAACACCTCAACGAGGCGCGGCGTCGGCAGCGCGAAGGGGTTGCCGCCCGTCAGGTAGATGCGCCTCGTGAGCGCCGTGGCCGTGCGCGCGATTTCCTCGATGTCGGCGGCGACTTCCTCGGGCGGCGCGGGCGAAAACAGCACGCCCGTGAATATGTCGCAGAAGTGGCACTTCCCGTGGCTGCACCCCGTGGCGATTTGTAGCATGGGGCAGTCCATGTCATACGGCGGCCGATGCTGCGGCGACTCGATGTGCGTGTTGCGCGGTTGCGCGTCCATAGTGGCCCCTTTCCCCAAAGCCTATTCCTCGAAACACCCCTCGCAAAAACCCTCAACGGGGATGCGCGTCTCGACGACGTCCCATGCGATCTCGGCGTCGAGACGCCTCGTAACCGTGCACCAGATGGAACCGCATACCGTATATCAACGTCCACTCGATGCTGGGATGCCGTTTTTTGAACTCGTCGGAAAGCCTTTTGATTATATACGAGAGCGCAAGGGAACACAGCGACAACCAAGCACCCGCGCCAGGGAGAACGGTTCTCGACCAATGGATAAGCGCCCGCACGACAAGAGCAAGCCGAGCAGAGCGCGTCAACAAAAAAGCGCCCCGCCCTCGGGGAGGAGGGCGGGGCATAAGAAGGGAAGGAAAGGCTCGTTAAAGCTTCGCGTCCGAGCTTTCGCCGGGAAAGCTCGGGGCGCAACCCAAATCAACGGCACAGCCACCGTGAGCGGCACCGCCGTCTAAAGCAACGGCACGACCACCGTGAGCGGCACCGCCGCCGACACAATGAGGAAACGCAGTAAAAATCCACCGACCAGAACGCCCGCATCGGACGCGAAGCTAATCCAGTGAGCCTTCCTGCTCGTCTCGAACTCTTTGGACGAGAAGAACAGAAGCCACGTTTCCAGCACCGTCGGCGCCACAAGGCCAATCACCATAACACCCAGCCAGAACCACACTGCCCACTCGCCCGACACCAGGCTCAGCACCGACTGCATGCCGGCCTCGGAATTGGATTGCGTGATGAACAAAAGCGACGCGATCAGCAGAAGCTCGATGACGGGCAGGCAGAAGTGGAACTTCTTGAGCACGCCCACGCGGTTGAACTCGCTTGCATGGCGAACGATGGAAACGCACAGCACGCTCGCCGCGCCCGTGGAAAGCGCCGACACCAGAAACAGAATCGGCAAAAGCGCGTTGTTCCAAAGCGGGAACGTGTTGCACACGCCCAAAAGCGCGCCCGTGTAAACCGCCACGCACAGGGCGAGCACCGCGCCAACGTTCTCAAGCCATCTCGGCACGTTGCGCTTCATGATATCCAGCACAAGCGCCGCAATGGACACGACCATGAAAAGGCCCAGGAACACCACGCCCCACGTCATGACCGACCCGAAGTTGCCCAGCAGGTAGACGAAGCGCAAAGGGTTATGGAAACCCGCCTCGGCGTCGACCATGAGCAAAACCAAGCCGACGGCCACGGCAACGGGCGCAATGACGTGGCCGATTTTGCGCATGGAGGTTGCCTCGGGGTGTCGCCAGCTCAAAAAGGTCGAGGTGGCGAAGGCGCCGGCACCCACGCCGGCAAGAAAGAGGTACCAAGCGATGATGGAGCCCCAAATAGGTTCGTACGTCACGATATCACCTCACATAAAAGATCTTTGACTTGGTGCGGTCGCCCGCGATGGGCAGCGCGTTCTTCTCCGCGATGGCGCGCGAGAGCTCTCCGTCGGGGTCGTCCAAGTCGCCGAAGATGCGGCAACCCGTCACGCACGCCTCCACGCAGCTGCACGTTTCCGCACGGCCCTCGAAAGACTCCGCCGCGCAGAACTTGCACTTCTCAACCGCGCCCGTCACCGTGTTGTGCACGCGCACGCCGTACGGGCACGCCGCCATGCAGTAGCGGCATCCGATGCACTTGCTTTCGTCCACGCGCACGGTGCCCGTCTCATGGTCGATGTACGACGCGCCCGTCGGGCACACCGCCACGCACGGCGCGTCCTCGCAGTGCATACATTGCAGCGGAACCGTCTCGTGCCCCACGTAGGGGAACTTGCCCGTCTCGCGTTCCTCGTAGCGAATGTAGTCGATGGTGGCGTCAAGGCCGTTTTGCCGCTGGCACGCCGTGCGACACGCGTAGCACCCGATGCAGTTGGTCGTGTCGATGAGCATTCCGTAACGTGTCATTATTCACCTGCTTTCTTGACCGTGACCACGGTTTCCTGGGCCATCGTTCCCCCGTAGCCCGGCTCTATGTGGAAGGGGACGAAGTCCATCTGGCTGAGCCCGATTCCGTAGGACACGTGTTGCTCGGGAATCATGCGGCCGTAATGGCTGGGGAGGTAGATCGACGTCGGCTCGATGCGCTCGGTCACCTTGATGCGCGTTTTGCCCGTGAAGACATCCGAAGAGATTTCCACCTCGTCGCCGTCCTCGATGCCCAGCTCACGCGCCACGTCCGCGTTGATCCACGGGCGCTCCAAACCGTACATCTCGCTAATGGCCATGAGCGAGGCGATGTTGGCGGTTTGCGTGTGGGTGTGGATGGTTTGCTTGCCGCCGATCAGGCGGAACTGGCCCTCTTCGGGCATAACCAAAGGCTCGACCCACGTAGGCGAGGGCGTAAACCCTGCCTTGGCGCACGCCTCGCTGGTGAACTGCACCTTCTTGGAGGGCGTGCCCCACGTGGTTTTGGGCGCAGGCTTGTAGGCTTTCTCGGGGAACGTCGCGATGCCTTCCTTCTGCAGCTGAGCAAGGGACAGCCCCACCGTGGCCAGCTGCGCGTCGGCGAGCTCGTCCACCGTGAAGTCGAAGTATTGGCCGACGCCGCAGGCGCGCCCCAGCTCCGAGAAGATCTCGTCCACCGGCTTGGTTTCGGGGTGGATCTTGTCCAACACGCGGTCGCGCAGCGCCACCACGGGCACTTTCCCGCCCACAAACTCGGGGATCTCCAGACGCTCCAGGTAGCTGGTGTCGGGCAGGACGTACTGGCACGCCGCGCACGTCTCGGTCATCTGCACGTCGATGGCAACCGAAAGCTCCGCCTTGCGCACCCACTCGTCAAGCTGCTTGGGGTTCGAGTAACCGCCCACGCAGTTGGACTGGTAGAAGATGACGCCCTTGACGGCGCCTTCCTCTATTTGCTGAAGTGCGTAGGTGGACACGCCCATGCTCGCCGCAGCAAGGGGAAACTCCTTCGCACCGACGATCTTTTCCGCAGGCGCGGGGGGCGCGGCGAACCGAGGGTCCTCCAACTTGCCGGCGGAGACGCTCGGGTAGAACACCGCGCCGCCCTCGGCGCCCCAGCAGCCCAGAAGCGTGTTGAACAGGCACAGAGCGCGCGCCGTCTCGCCGGAGTTCTTGTGCGAGCAGCCGAAACTCGCGCGCCACCCTTGCTCGATGGATGCGGCAGGGGCCGCCTCCCAAAGCTCATGTGCCAAGCGCGTGATGGTTTCGGCGGGAATGCCCGTGATCTTTGCCGCCCATTCGGGGGTGTATTCGGGCAGGCGGGCCGCCCAATCCTCGAACCCCTCGGTGTAGTTGGCGATGTAGTCGTGGTCGTAGGTGTCCTCGCTCACCAGCACGTTTGCCATGGCAAGAATAAACGCCAGGTCGGTACCGGGGCGAATGGGAATCCACTCGTCGACGTAGAGACAGCTTGCGTTTTGGCGCGGGTCGACCATGACCAGGTGCACGCCGCGGTCATGTGCCTCTTTAAGCATGTGCAAAGACGACGGGCGAATGCCGTCGGCATAGCTGCGCCCGAGGAACACCACCATGTTGGCGTTTGCCACGTCGCTCGTGAAGTCGCCCACGCCAAGGGCCTGCATGGTGCCGGACACCTTCGACATATTGCAGGCAACGCCGTGGGTGTACACGTTCGCGCTGCCAAGCGCGTTCATGAAGCGCTTCGTGTAGTAGCTGCCGGAAGGACGCGGGTCCTGGATCATCGCAAGCGCCTGAGGGCCGTCGTCCTCCACGATGCGCTTGATCTTCTCCGCGATCTCCTTGATCGCGTCGTCCCAGCTGATCGCCTCGAAAGCGCCCGAGTCCGTCCTCTTAAGAGGGTTGGTCAGCCGATCCTCGGAATACGCTATGTCGGCGTAGCCGTAGCCGCGCGCGCACAGCGTTCCGTCGCAATAGGGGTGCTCCGCGTCCCCGATCATCGTTCTCACGCGGCCGGTCACCACGTGAGCGGTGAAACCGCACTTCGATGAGCACGAGTTGCACAGCGAGTGGACCTGCTTCACCTCGGCAGACGCCGCCTCGTCGGCATGAGCCGTGCTCCAGTCGCCGAAGCTCACGAAACCGCCGCCGAGCGCTGCGGCGGCGACGGCAGCGCCCGTTCCCCGCTTAACGAAGCTGCGCCTTGTCATGCTTTGTGACATCTTTCTCCCTTCTCTCCTTTACTCTGTTGCCGTTTAGTCCGTCTCCGCCAAAACCACAGCGCGGATACCCAAAATGAGATCGACCAGCGCCAAATAGAAACCGGCGTCTGAGACCAATGCAAGCAGGCGCTTGCGATAGGCGGTGAGCCACGCGAAACGCTCCACCAAAAACGTTTCTGCCTCGTCGAAGCAGCCTTCGCCGACGAGCAGGGAGAGCACGTCGAGCTCCACGGAAAGGTGGTCGGGATAGCCCTTGCCGCCATCCGGCATGTCCAGCCCCAACCGACCCAGAAGATCCGCCATGTACTGGGCGCACGGCTCACCGTAAAACGCCTTCTTCGCGGGCGCGCTAAGAGAAGCCTCCCCTGCAACAGCGTTTTCCGTGCCACCATGCGGAGAAGAGGAGTAAAGCGACTCAACCGGCATCGCCGAGCAAGGAAGCCCGCCGATGAAGTGGCGCGCCTCAAACGTAGCCTTCGCCTGAAAACTCGGCGGCAAAAACATCTCCTGCGTCTCCCCTTCGCTGAGCACCTCGTTGAGAGAGACGCCTGGGGCAAAGGGGTGAGGCCGCGCGCTTTCGCCTTCCCGCACGCCGAAAGCAAGCAAACGGCGAAGCGCGTCCACGAAGCCGGACCACGTTGCAGGCGAGGTAAGCTGACTCCACTCGCCCTCGGTGCTCGCCGAAAAGCAGCGCGCCATTATCGCGAAAGCATCGGCGTTGCCCACAGACATAGAACCCTCTCCTCCTTCGCCCTTGCGTTTCTTGCAGGAATGGCCGCGATTGGGCATGGCGTCCCCGGTCGCTTCTTGCTGCCCACAGCCATGACCCATGCATCCTTCGTGGAAGCAGCAGGGGCGCGGCTTCTGTACCTTCACCGCTTATGCCGCCAGGACCGCGCCCGAGGGGGGTAGGCATGCCTCCACGAAGTTCGTAAAGGTTAGGGCGAAAGGCGTGGTCGCCTGTCATCTGAATGGGAGGGTTTACGCGCCATTTTGCACGTTTTCCCCGATTAGGGGCGTGTCCTCTAAAAGAGAGGACACGCCGGCTTGGTGCTCCTGTATGATTTGGAGGATTCATTTGCGCGCTGGGGTTGCGCGGCTTTGCGCGAGGCGCGCCGCACGTTGCGGCAAGCGCGAGCGCCAACCAACGCCAGGCGCGTCAAGCACCAACAAGGAGAAGGCGATTGTCCGAGACGAAGGAACAGAAGCAAAAAGCGTGGCTTCGGGCGTGCCTGCGCAACATGCTTGCCCCCTCACTCGGATTGGGCATCGCGTATCTGGGATGGCCCCTCGCCGTCAACGGCGACATCTGCGGGCCGCGAAACCCGTTGCCCACCGACAACGCCTCCCTCGTTGCGCTCGCCCTCTTCATCGCATGCTTGGCGGTTCTGCAGAAGCGCACGCGCGAAACGCGCTTGATGCAATCGCGCGTTGCTCCCGTAGTGGGCGCCCTCGTGCAGGTTGTCTCGCTTGCGGCGCTTGGCGGCTTTCATCTTGCAAACGCCTGCACCGAAGCGAGCCGAACCGTGCTGGGGGCTTTGCTCACCGTGTCCACCGGCTTCATGTTGACACATTGGCTTGGGCGCGCGCGTGAACTCTCGATGCCGGCGGCAACCGTTTACGTGTTCACGGCGTTGGGCATAAGCGCCGTCTTGCTCTTTGTCGATTCCTTTTTGCCGCCCGGGCTGAGCGCTCTTGCTTGCAGCGCGCTCATGGTTGCACAGATTCCCCTGCAAGCCAAAAGCGCGAAAATGACCGTCGACAACATTCCCGCACTTCCTTGTGACGACTACTATTCGCTTATGCACAGCGTTTCGACCGACAGGAAGTTTTTGGTCACGTTTGCCGCCGGTCTGTGCATGATCGTTCTCGTATCGGGTTTCCTGGACACTTTCCCCGACGACCAATCCCGGCCCCTTGGGCTCGTCGGCAACCTCATCGCTTGCGTTCTCGCTCTCTGTATCTGCATGGGAATCGTCGTGTCTGCCGTTCGTCGCCAAAGCCGCGTCATGACCGTCGGAATTTGGGTCATCATGGAACTTTTGGCGGCATTCGCGCTTGTCCTGTACAACGCGTTCCCCGACGATCTCTGGATCGGCGCGGCCGTCTCCCGCGCCCTGAGCATCGTCATGGTGGGCGCGGTCTTCCACTTCACCATTTCGCTCATGTCGTCGGGTTGGCGCCAACCGCTTTACTACGCTTGCGCGTCCTGGGTTATCTGGTTCGGCGCGCGCGACGTCGGGCGCCTTATGCTGGCAGTGCTGCCCGTCGGCGGAAACAGCCATCTCACGGGGGCTGTCGTGAGCCTCCTGCTTTTGGTTTCGACCCAAATCACGCTCGTCAAGCTCATAGACTTGGGGCGCGACGCCGCCCGCAATTTAGGGGACAACGCCCCGACGCCTGCAGCCATGCCCAACGCGTTCGAGCGTTTCTTGGGGCTCGACGAGGAACTTCACGCCAACGACGAGAAGGACGCCGTAAAGCGACAGGCGAAGCGCGTGGGCGAGCAGTTTCTCTTGTCGGATCGCGAGGTGGAGGTGCTCGCGCTTTACGCCATGGGGCACACGCAGAAAAGAGTGGCTGAAGAGCTGTTCATATCCCCCACGACCGCGCACACGCACATCACGCGCATCTACGCGAAAACCGATCTGCACTCGCGGCAAGAGCTGCTTGACTACATGAGCGAATACGCCAGCGAGTAAAAAAAAAGGGGGGGGGGGGGGTAACGGGTCTTCGTCTTCTCCTGTCCCTACCCCTCGCCCTGCCTCGCGACGTCTGCCGCCGTAAGCGCCACGCCCGCAACCGAAAGCGCGAGCGCCGCCCAGAACTGCCATCCGGCGTCAACACCGAACACCACCCACGAAAGGGCAACGCCCACAAACGGCGCGATTGAGTAGAAGTTGCCCGTCCGTGCGGCGCCGATAAAGCGCTGCGCCCAAATGTAGAGCGCGATGCTCGCCCCGTAGGACACCACGCCCACGCCGACGAGCGGCGCCACGCATTCCAAGGCAACCTGATCGCCGAGGGCGAGGGCCAAGGCGGCGGAGACAACGCCGGTGCACAACCCCTTGATGCGCGTCACCGACACCACGTCGTACGCGGAAAGCGCCCGCGTGCAGTTGTTCTCCAAGCCCCACAGAACGCAGGCAAGGACGATAAGCAGCGAGCCCGGCGAAAACTGCGCCGCCTCCCCGCTCCACGAAAGAAGGAACCCTGAGACGGTGATGGCGCAGATTGCCGCAACCATGAGGCGGCCCATCGGCTCGCGGAACAAGACCCACGCGAGCACCGCCGTGGCGACGACCTCCAAGTTGCCCAGCAACGACGCAGCCGACGCGTCCGTGAGCGAGATGCCCGCCACAAGCGCGATCGCGCTGCCGGCGTTGAGCGCCACCATGAGGGCGAGAAGCGGCCACTGGCGCCTCGTGAGCGGGGCACCGCCCAACGCGTCGCGCCGCCCCGCGCAACGCAGCCCCGCCGACAGGACGACCATGGCAAGCCCCGCGCCGAAATACAGCAGGGACGACGCCCACGTCGACGAGCACCCTTCCCCGTACAGCTTCACCAACGGAACCGATATGCCGTAGAACACGGCGGAAAGAATGGCCGCCGCGGACGCGAGCGAGCGGATGGAACCCAAGAAGTCCTCCTAGACGATAAGTTTGATAACGAACAACATATTCGTTATTATTTGACGCGGCGCGCAACGGGGAAAGTGAGCAAAACGCCCGCTGCGTCCGTTTCCGAACGAAAGGGGCAACATGGCCCGAAACGTCGACAGGCGCGTGCGAAAGAGCCGTGTCGCCATCTTCAAGGCGTTCGAGGAGCTTCTGGCGGAGAAGTCCTACGCCTCCATAACCGCCGGCGACGTCATCGAGCGCGCCGACGTGGGGCGCACCACGTTCTACGCCCACTTCCCCACGAAAGACGCCCTGCTCGACGAGCTGTGCCGCGACTTGTTCGCCCACGTGGCGGAGCCCGACACGGAAGCGTCTCACGCGTTTGCCGCCGACGACGGCGTTGAGAACAAGGTGCTCCACATCGCCCTGCACCTGGAAAGCGACGCCGCGCGGCTGCGTCCGCTGCTCACCGGGCCCGCCTCGTCGCTGTTCTGGGACTCCTTCGCCGCACAGCTCGAAACGTTCTTCTTGGGGCAAATCGGCCGAACGGTTTGCCGCATACGTGCGGTTGACGACGCCCTATACGCGCGGCATTTGGCGGCGACGCTCGTCAACGTCTTTCGTTGGCAGCTTGACGGCGGCGCAATCGCCCCCGAACAGGCGACGAGCATGTTCTTCGAGCTGTCCGACGCCAGGGCCTTGGCCGCAAGCGGAGCCGACGAAAGCCGGGCGACGGAGGAGGCGCGGCCCCTCGACGCAAGCTCCGGCGTCAAGGCGGCCCTCAAGCGCAGTCTGCTCGACCTGCTGGAGAAAAAGAAGCTTGCGGCGCTTACGGTAAGCGAGGTGGCGCGCAACGCCAACGTGGGCCGCTCGACGTTCTACACGCACTACAAAAGCCTCGACGAGGTTTACGCCGACATCGTGCGCGACACGCTGGTGGACGTCCAGTCGATCGACGACCACTTCGCCTGCGGATGCGGCGAAGGGTCGGGCGCGCGGCACGACGAGAAGATTCCCTTCTGCCACAGGCTGCGCAACCAGAAGGAGCATTCCTGCGTCGTCGGCGACCCCGCCTTCGCCCGCACGTGGATCGACGGCATGAGAAAAGACCGCTCCCTGCAGCAAACCATCCAACGGCTGAAGGGCGCGGGGCTTACCGACGCCCAGGCGCAGGCCGTGGTGTTTTTCCAGTCGTGCGGGTGCCTCATGACGGCACGCGCCGTTGTGGGCGCCGACGACGACTGGCAGCACGTCCAAAAGGCTCTCGACCAGTTTATCCATGCGGGCTATCAGGCCGTTTCCGACGGGACGCTGTTTGCGGACGCGGGGCAGCCAAACAGAGGCGCGGCGCAGGGCAGCCAAGCACACGGCATGCCAAGCGGCGTTGTGACGCCGAGGTAGACACTTCCCCGCACTTGTCCGAACCTGGTTTGCCTGAACCCCACGCGCGCCGCCGCAGCCATAAAATCGCATCCGGCAACACAAGTTTCGGAAGGGTCGGTACGTGCGATGATCTTCAACGTGGTGCTTCAAACCATGCTCATATTCTTCCTCATCCTGGCGACGGGCTTCGTGGCCGGCAAGTTCGGCGTCATCAAGCAGGAGTTCCTGCCGGAGCTCGTGAAACTCATCACGAAGATTCTGCTGCCGTGCCTCATCTTTTACTCCACGGTTTCCAGCTGCACGCGTCAGTCAGTCTTCGACAACCTGCCCATGCTGGCGCTTGCCGCCGGGTTCTACCTTACCGTCACGATCGTCATGCTTCTTGCGGCGAAGGCGCTGCGCCTTTCGGGCGACCGCGCGCGCACGTTCATGTTCTGCTTCATCTTCGGCAACACCGGCTTTGTGGGCATCCCGCTTCTGTCGGCGACGTTTCCCGGCGTGGGATTGCTCTACATGGCGCTTTTCTCCATCGTCGACACACCGGTGTTTTGGACGTTCGGCGTTTGGCTGGCAACGGCGAAGGCGCGCCGGGGCGACCACCCGACCGGGCCGCTTGAGGAGGGCGGCGGCGCGGTTCACAGCGCGCGCCATCACCTGCAGAACTTGAAGAGCGTCCTGCTTACGCCCAACGTCGTTGCCATAGCGCTGGCGTTTCTGTTCGTGTTGGCGGAAATTCCCCTGCCGAGTCTCGTCAGCGACACGCTTTCCACCATCTCCGGCGCCACAAGTGCCCTGTGCATGATGTATTTGGGCGCGCTCATCTGCTTCTCGGGCGTGAGCGACGCCTTCAAGAGCAAGGAACTTTACGTGGGCGTTGCCGTGAAGATGGTGCTTTTGCCCTGTGCCATAGCACTTCTGCTGCGCCTGACGCCGCTGCCGGACGACATGGTAACCTGCATCACGCTCATCGCGGCGCTGCCCACCATGACCATCGTTCCCATGATAGCCTCGCAGCGCGGCGACTGGGGCGAGTACGCCGCCGGCATAACGGCGGCGACGCTCGCGTTTTCCCTGGCAACCATCCCGCTCGTGGCGTTTTTGGTTTTGTAACAGGCAGCAAAAACCCGCGTGCGCCGCAACTCGCGAGGACGCACCGAGAGCAGAAAAAGCCTGAGCCAACGAAGCGAATGGGCAAGGAACAGAACATCACGAGACGGGGATTAAAATGACAACAGCCATCACAAGACGATTTGCCTTGCTTTACCGGATATGCGCCCTTGTTTTGGTGGCCGTAGGTGTTGCTTTAACGGCATCGTTGTTCACACAGGACGCAAACCCCTACGTGTTCTTCACCTATACCGTGCAGTCCAACCTTTTGGTTTTGGCATACTTCGCCGTTGCTGCGGTTAAAACCCTGATTCCCCCAATTGCACCCGACCCGCAAACCTGTTATTTTATGTTATGCAGGTTTTCCGCCCCACAACCAATCAGGAGCGCCATGAAATACTCGACCCGGCTGAGCGACGCGGTGCACGTGCTCGTCCTTATCTACCTCAACCAGGACAACGGCGGAATCTCCAGCGCCGAGATAGCGGAAAGCGTCCACTCGAACCCCGCTCTTATCAGGCAAATCATGGCCGAGTTGAAGGCGGCGGAACTCATCGAAAGCGCACGCGGCAAAGCCAAGCCGCGCCTTGCCGCAGAGCCAGCGCGCATAACGCTTCTGAACGTCTACCGCGCCATGGAGGGCCGCAAGCCGCTGCTGCACATCGACACGCACATCAACCCCGCGTGCGAAGCCGGCACCAACATTCAATATGCGTTGGGCGACTTCTACGCCCGCGTCCAGGACGTCGCCGAACGCGAGCTCGACGGCATCACGCTTGCGGACGTGGTGGCGTCCTACTACGAGAAACTTGCCGCGTCGCAAGGCGGGGGCAGCTCTGCAGACGGAGAAACCGGCGCGGCGTCTTAACGCGCTCGCCCGATGCGGCGTGCTTCCCTCCCGGTCGCGCTTCGCGCCTTTCCCGCCACGCGCTATGCGCCCTGCCCGACGAGCCACTTCCCCAGCTCGTAGGCGCTTTGGCATTCCTTGGGGAACACTTCTTCGAAGTGGCGTTTGCGCTCTGCGGGGTCGAACCGCGAGCTTGCGTACTTCGAATAGTCGTCGAACTGGTAGCACTCGAGCGCGAACGCCGTCTTCACCGGGCCGATGATGCGCTCGAAGCACGACACGTTGTCGTCGACGATGGCCTGGTAGTGTGGCTCGACCTGGGGCTGGCCCATCGTGTAGATGAGCCCCGTGGGCACGCGCCGCTCGTAGGACACGGCGCTGTCGGGCGTGTAGAGGAACCCCGCGAAGAAGAGCCTTTCGAAATAGGCGCGCGCGAGGCTGGTCACGTCGTGCCAGTAGATGGGCGTTGCCACCACGAGCGCATCGGCGGAAAGCGAGTCCTCCAAAACAGGCGTCAACTCGTCGCGCAGGGCGCAACGCCCGAAGCTCGGGCCGTCGAGCAGCTTGCATCCGAAGCAGCTGACGCACCCGGCGTAGTTCAGGTCGACAAGATCGTAGCGTGTGATCTCGGCCCCCGCGTCGCGCGCGGCCTGCAGCGCGTGCTCAAGCATGGTGGCGGTGTTCTTCGTCTTGCGCGGGCTTCCGTTGATGCCGACTACTTTCATGGTTTCCTCCCCTTTCGACAAGCGCATTATGCGCGTTGGCTGCGTTCCTTCGCAAGGCTTTCGACGCGCGTGGCAAGGTCGACGAGGATGTCGGCCAAGTCGCCGTCGAGCCCGAACGACTTCATGCGTATGTCGTCGCGAATGTAGATCTCGCCTTTGTTCACGGTGACGTACGACGCGCGATCCTCTCGGCTGACAAGCTCCATGAGCGGCGCCTTGATGAGTTGGTTGCGCCAGCCGATGCCAAGCTCAAGGATGGCGAGCTTGCGCCCATGCCATTGCTCGACGAACGCGCGGTAGCGGCGCGCGGCGTCCTTATCCGCAATGAAGCGTCGCTCGCCTATCATGCGCACGCGCATGGTGCCGCCGCACTGCGGGCAGCGGGGAACGAGGCTTTCGGGCACGGTTAGACTCGCCCCCGCCGCGCTCGCCGCGCCGCCCGCAGCAACACCTTCCCCGCTGCGCGCCGCGCCAACCATGAGCGCCCGGGCGTCGGCGAACACCTTCGCGATGTCCTCGCTGATGATATTGCCCTTCCCCGCAAGCGAGCGCGGCATCATCGCGTCGTTCGGATTGACGGAAAGGTAATACGCGCGCGGCAGGGCGCTTGTGAGCTTCCAGAAGGGCTCCTGGATGAACATCGGCGTCATGCGCCCCACGCCAAGCTCCAAAAACAGCAGGCTCTTGGCGGCGTTTACCTCGAGAAACGTGTTGAGCTTGTGGTATTCGGCCTGATAGCGACGCCCCTCCAAAAACGTCCACGACCGCACCCACGGCTCAAGCGGCGCGCCGCAGTTCGGGCAACGCGGAACGAGCTCGCTTGGCACCTCGAGGTTCTCGTTGATCGCCTTCACCATGTCGTGAACAGGTTGCGTGGCGTCGTAAAGCTTGTCAAGACAGCGATGGCTGCATTGGAGGTAGCGCCACTCGCCCTGGATTTGGCTCACCTTCTCCTCGGGAAACGACTTGACGAATTGGAGGTCCTGGTTCGTCGTGAGGATGTGGAAGTTCTTGCCCTCCAGCATGTCGCGCAGGTCGAGGTAAGGCTGGCCCACGGGCTCATCGTAAATACGCTGCATCGTGTAGGCCTGGAAGCCCCACTTTTCCTCAAGGCTGCGATAGTGGTGGTAAAAGCCGTCGAAGGTGTTGTGGAAGCCGTACTTCTTCTCGAACGCGCCCCAGTTCTTCACGAAGTTCTCGTCGCGCACGTAGTAGTGCGTGTACCCCGCCGCCGCCGACATGCCCGACGCCGCGCCCACGACGATGGCCTCGGAGTTCTCCAACTTGTCAACGAGAAGTTCCACCTTCTCGCGGTAGTGCTGCTCCATGTTTCTCCTTTGCCGAATACGCGCGTCATCCGCCTCGCATGACGCGCGAAGTAGATGCAATAATTAAAATTACATTATGAAAGCATAGCGCTGCGGCAGGTAATAATCAAGAGGGAGCAATTTATAACATTACACGATTTCTATCTGACAGCTCTGCATGGTAAGAAGGGCAGACGCGTGCGCCTCCTCCGACGTTCCGGCGCAGCACGCTCCGTCAACGGCTATCCTCACCTCGGGAAACGCCGCCTTGAGGATGAGCGCGTTCGACACCACGCAAATGTCCGTGCAATACCCGACAAGCTCGATCGACTCAAGCGGGCGCTTCGCCGCAACAAACGATACGAGCTTCGGAAGGTCCATCGAGCCAAACGTTGGCTTGCACAGGGTGAAGCAGCTTTGCTCGCCCTTTGCGGACGCCAACTCAACGGGAATCTCCCACCCGAAGGTTCCACCGACGCAATGGGGCACGGGAAGGCGCCTCCCCTCTTGCGTGTCGAGGTAATCTGGCCCGTGGGTGTCCTTCGTGAAGACAACGAGGCCGTCGTGCGTTTTCACCTTCTCGACTATGCGCGGGAGAACCGCCTGAGCCGCATCGGACCCGAGCGCTCCCGAGATGAAGTCGTTTTGCGCGTCGACGACGACAAGGATATTGCCGCTTTGCCCGACAAGCCGAGGGGCGGCGTTCGCCAGCGAGATCGACCGCGCGGCGTCGATGAGGTTTTTCGCCTCGACGGTTCGCAAAAACCGCTCGTCGAGGGCGTCTTCACCCAGGCGAAAGCGGTCGAGGGCGTCGGCGTCCTTGAACATGCGGTACAGCTCAAGGCCGCGCTGCCCGTGCTTCCGCGCGATAACCGGCGCGTCTTTCGCGTCGTCCACGTCGTGAAACGCCATGATATCCTGAGCGAGTTCATCGGGGGTCGCGCCCGCGCTTCGCTGGCAGGCGGCGTAGTGTTCCGCTGCCCGTGCGCCGTGCCCTGTGTCCATCCAATCGTCCCAGCGCCGCGTGTCGTGGAACACGGCGCAGGTGGCGAGCAAGTCGGTGTCTGCCGCGTCGAGCCCGCGTTGAAACGCGAGGCTCAGGGCGTAGAGCAACACTCGCCGCGTATGCGCAGGACCGTGCAAAACGCTTCCCGGGAGGGAGAAGTCGACGTTGTCTTCCAGATAGGCAAGCCAACGGCGGTACTCGCCGGCGATTTCCCGGTAGCAGGGCAGCGCGCTTTCGACAGCCGAGCCCGCGCCTTCGCCCTCTTGGGCAGTCCCCCAGCAGACGTTGCCTTTCATTAGGTGCTTCATCGGGAGTTTTCCTTCCTCATGTTCCGCATTGCCTCGATCGCTTTTTTCGCGTTGTCCGTCACATGAAACAGCCCTCGCCTCGACGTTCCATATCGTAGATTATCCTAACATGCAATAATATAAATTGCAAATTAGAGACAGATAGCGGGAGGGGTGCAGACCGCGCGCTTGCGGACGAGCGGGAGGGCGGCAACTGCCACAATGCGACCGCAACGCCAACGACAGGTAGACAAAATCAACCGATTTGATACGTTTTCGAAGGGGCTTTGGGCGGCCGAAGAAATCCGTTCGAAGGACTGACAAAAGCGACTGTGTTTTGCCTGTTCAAACATATGAGCAAATTGCGCATCAATTGGAAGTACCGCAATCGCGCGAATCAAGCGGGAGAATCCGTATCAAATCGGTTAATTTTTGCCACCTGGAGAGGTGCATTCAGCGCCTCAAAGGATATCGATATCGCAGACAGGTCAGCTTCGACCTTCACACGCGTCGCAACTCGCTATTCCTGCGAAGAGTCGGGCGCGCCTTCGCCCCCGCTTTCGCTTTCGCGCCCGCCCTTCCGCTTCTCTTGCCACTCCTGCTCGATCTGGCGGGCGAACTCCTCCATCTTCCGCTCGCCCTCGCTTTGGATGCCGAACAGCGTGCGACCGCTCGATATGCGCGGGCGCACGTCGCCGCTCGCCTGGATGCGAAGCTGCTCTTGGATGCGCTGCCATTTTCTCTCGAAATCGTCCATACGCCCATGATAGCAGCAGCGCGCCCACTGCACGTTCGCTTTATGCATGAGAAAACCGAATAAAACTAGCAGAAACCTCCATCCGGAAGATACAATGCAGGAAACGAATCTTTTGGAGGTTGAAAATGGACTGCTCGAGCACACGCGTTTTGCAAGCCGTTCCTGGCGCCAACTTTACCGTGTATGCATATTTTTCCGACGGCACCATTCACCTGCTCGACGCGAAGCCGCTCATCGAGAAAGGCGGGGTGTTCTCGGCGCTTTCCGACGAGGAGTTTTTCTCGTCGCGCCTCACCGTCATGAACGACACCGTGGCTTGGGATGTATCGGGAACGCGCGACGCCGCTCAGTGCATCGACCTCGACCCGTGGGCGCTCTACCAGGACACGCCCGTAGTGTCCGATCCCCTGCAAGACGTCGCATAATTCGCGCCGACGAAACGGAGTGGCTTATGGTAAAGCCTCTGAACGCGCCCTTTGTCGTGCTTGAGTCGGAGCGGCTTGTGCTGCGGCCGTGGCTTGAGCCGGATGCCGCCGCGCTCTACGAGCTGGCGCGCGACCCCGCCGTAGGGCCGAGCGCCGGCTGGCCCGTCCACACGTCGGTCGAGAACAGCGCGGAGATCATCGAGGGCGTGCTTTCCGCCGACGGCACGTTCGCCGTGGTGCTAAAGGGGACGGGCGAGCTTGTCGGGTGCGCGGGGTTCAACTTCGGCGACGCGGCCACCATGCCCTTGGGTGACGACGAGGGCGAGCTCGGCTACTGGTTGGGGCAGCGTTTCTGGGGACGCGGATACGCCACCGAGGCCGCGCAGCGCGTGGTCGAGCACGGCTTTTGCGAGCGCGGCCTGTGCGGCATCTGGGCGGCGCACTTCGAGGAAAACGCGCGCTCCCGCAACGTACTGCGAAAGCTGGGGTTCCAAGACCGGGGAACCATGCCCGACGCCAACGGCGCTGATGCCAACGGCGACGGCGGGTCACTCGGCGAGAAGCGCACCACCCGCCTCATGTACCTGCCCGCACCAACACGCAAGGGCGCCGAATGACAAGGGGACAGGTCGTTTGCAACGTTACAGTCGCACGGGGATGCCGTAGCTGGCCATGTGCTCTTTTACTTGGCGGATGGTGAGTTCTCCGAAGTGGAAGACGCTGGCGGCGAGCACCGCGTCGGCCTCGCCTTCGAGGATGCCCTGCGCGAAGTGCTCCAGCTTGCCCACGCCGCCGCTGGCGATAACGGGGATGTCGACCGCGCGCGCCACCGCGCGGGTGAGCGCGCAATCGAAGCCGTCGCGGCTGCCGTCGCGATCCATGCTGGTGAGCAAGATCTCGCCCGCGCCGCGCCGCGCCGCCTCCTGCGCCCACTCGACGGCGTCAAGCCCCGTGGCCTTGCGCCCGCCCGCCACGTAGACCTCCCACTTGTTGGGATTGCCCGCCACCTGCTTGGCGTCGATGGCGCACAAAATAGCCTGAGTACCGAACGCAGTTGCCGCCTGCGTGATAAGCTCGGGGTTCGCGACGGCCGCCGAGTTCACGGACACCTTGTCGGCGCCGGCCGCTATCATGCGGCGGATGTCGGCAACGCTGCGGAAACCGCCGCCCACACAGTACGGCAGGTGCAGCTGCTCGCTCGCGCGGCTGGCGAGCTCCACCGTGGTGGCGCGGTCGTCGGAGGTTGCCGTGATGTCGAGGAAGATCACCTCGTCGGCGCGCTCCTCGTCGTAGCGCTGCGCCAACTCGATGGGGTCGCCCGCGTCGCGCAGGTTCACGAAGTTCACGCCCTTCACGACACGCCCGTCCTTGACATCCATGCAAGGGATAACGCGTTTAGTCAGCACGGGAAGCCTCCTTACTCGCAACTCTGCAAGCCGCCACGCCTTCTTCCACCGTGAGCGTGCCTTCGTAGATGGCACGGCCCGCTATGATGCCCTCGACGGAGGCCGCCACCGGGGCCAAGCGCTCGATGTCGGCCACGCTGGCCACGCCGCCGCTCGCGGTTACGGGATGCCCGAACGCCGCCGCCATGCGCTCGTAGGCCTCGCGCTCGATGCCCGTTTGCATACCGTCACGCGCGATGTCGGTGTACACCAGGTGCTTGTATCCCAGCGCGCTCATCTGCGCGGCAAGGTCGGTGGCGGCAACGCCTGAGCCTTCGCGCCAACCCGCCACGGCCACGTCGCCCTCTTTCGCGTCGATGCCCGCGCACAGCAGGTCACCGTACTGCTCAACGGCAGCCTGCGCGAAGGCGGGGTCGCGCACAAGCGCCGTGCCGAGCACCACGCGATTCACACCTGCCTGCGCCAGCCGCTCGATTACCTCAAGCGAGCGCACGCCGCCGCCCACCTCAACCTTAAGCGAAGTCGCGGCCAGAATGCGCTCGACCACGGCGATGTTTTCGGGCACGCCCGATTTTGCGCCGTTGAGATCGACCACGTGCATCCACTCCGCGCCTGCCGCCTCGAACGCGCGGGCCTGCGCCACGGGATCTTCGTTGTAAACCGTGACCTGCGCATAGTCGCCCTTCGCCAAGCGCACGGCGCGACCGTCCAGAATGTCGATTGCGGGAAGCAAGTACATGGGGGAATCCTTTCTGCTAGGCGGAACGCCGCGACGCGCGCGCCAGCTTCACGAAGTTCGCAAGCACCTTCGCCCCCGCGTCCGAGCTTTTCTCGGGGTGGAACTGCACGCCGAACGCGTTGTCGCGGAACTGCACCGCGCACGGGAACGTGACCGCGTGCGTGGCGACCGCCACCGTCGCCGGCGTGTCGGGCGCGACGTAGCTGTGCGTGAAGTAGAAGAACTCGCCAGGCGCAACGTCGGCGAAAAGCGGACAAGAGAAGACAGGCGCAGCGTCGGAGGGCTCGGTGGTGCTCACCAAGCGAGTTCCGCACGAGCCGAAAAGCCCAGTGGGCTTTTCGTGCGAGCAGGACTGTTTGAGCGACTGAGCGCCGCCGAGCCCTCCCCCCGGCAGCGGAACAATAGAGTTCCATCCGACATGAGGCACCTTGTAGCTGTTGCCTTCCGCATCCACGCGCGGCATGAGGTCCACCACGCCGGGCAACAGCGCCAATCCGCGCGCGTTGTGCGACGAAACCTCGTCGTCTTCATCAGGTGCGCCCTCGGTGCCCTCTTCAAACATGAGATGCATCCCCAGGCAGATGCCCAAAAACGGCACGCCTGCGTCAACGCGCTCGCGAATGACGCCCATCTGCCCCAGCTCTTCCATCGTGGCGGCGGCGTCGGCAAACGCCCCCACGCCCGGCAGCACGATGGCGTCGGCGCGCGCGATCTCGCCCGCGTCGTCGGTGATGCGCGCGTCCCCGCCCGCAGCAATCAGCCCGCGCTCAACGCTCTTGAGGTTTCCCTTGTGGTAGTCTATTACAGCTATCATTCTCACTTAAATCTTCCATGTCGTTCGTAACGTCAGCGAGGCTTTCCGCAGTGCCTGGAATAGCCCCGCCTTTGGGCCAAGCGTACTTCGGTACGCGCCGAGCCCAAAACAAGGGGCTAGACCGGGTGCTGCGGGAAGCCGCAGCGTCGAGCGGTTCCGCTTGTCCCGTCAGGGTAAGCGGAACTATAAAGCGCCCTTCGTGCTCGGTAACGCGTTGCCCACTCGCTCGTCCTTCTCGCACGCCGCGCGCAGCGCGCGTCCGCACGCCTTGAACGCCGCCTCGATCACGTGGTGCGCGTTGTCGCCGGCAATCTCGCGCAAATGCAGCGTAAGCCCCGCATTCGCTGCCAACGCGATGAAGAACTCGCGCGCCAGTTGGGTGTCGAAGTCGCCCACCATGCCGAAAGGCAGCTCCACGTCCCAATAAAGCGCGCCGCGTCCCGATATGTCGAGCGCGCACAGCATGAGCGCCTCGTCCATCGGCAGCAGCTGCGAGCCGAACCGCGCGATGCCGCGCTTGTCGCCGAGCGCGCTCGCGATCGCCTGCCCCAGCACGATGCCGGTGTCCTCAACCGTGTGATGCCCGTCCACGTGCAAATCGCCTTCCGCGCGCACCGTCAGGTCGAACATGCCGTGCCGCCCGAACGCGTCGAGCATGTGGTCGAAAAACCCCAGCCCCGTGTGCGCGTCGACTGCGCCCGTGCCGTCGAGGTCGATCGTCACGGTGATGTCGGTTTCCTTCGTCGTACGCGTTACCGTCGCCGTCCTCGCCATCACACGCCTTCCTTCCTCATCACAAACTCCTTCAACCGCGCCAGGAACATATCGTTTTGCTCGGGCGTGCCGATGGTCACGCGCAAACAGCCCTCGAGCCTCGGCGCGCGGCTGAAGTCGCGCACGAGCACGCCGCCCGCATACAAAAACTCCCACGCCTCGCTCGCGCGCTCCATGCGGAACAGCACCCAGTTCGACTCCGACGGGAACACTTCCATGCCCGGCACCTTCCGCAGCTCCTCCAGCATACGGCCACGCTCGGAAATGATGGCGTCGATCCCAGGCTCAAACTTGGCGCGGTTGGCGTACACCACGCGCGCGATGGCCTGCGACACCGCGTCGACCGAGTACGGCTGGCGCACTTTGATGAACTCACGGATGACCTCGGGCGCGCCCAGAATGTAACCCATGCGCACACCCGCCAGCGAAAACGCCTTCGAGAACGTGCGCAGAATGACGAGGTTTTTGTGCGCGGCCAGGTGCGGGCGCACCGTTTGGCGCGAGAACTCGAAGTACGCCTCGTCGACCATCACGAGCGCGTCAGTGGCGGCAAGGAGCCGCTCCAAGAACTCCGGGCGCGCCATGAGGCCCGTGGGGTTGTTGGGGCTCGCCACAATGACGAAGTCGACATCGCCCTGCGCCACGCGGGCAAGCACCGCCTCCTCGTCGATGGAGAAGTCGGGCAAACGCGGGATGTCGATAACCGTGGTGCCTGTGAGGCGCGCGTTGGCGGCGTACACCGAAAACGTCGGCGGCAGGTTGAGGAACGTGCGCCCCGGCCCGCCCCACGCCAGCGCGAGGTCGAACAGAAGCTCGTCGCCGCCGTTGCCCATGAGCACCTGCTCGCGCTCAAGGCCGTTGGCCTCGGCGATCATGTCGCGCAGGTCGTTGGCGAGGGGGTCGGGATAGCGGTTGAATGCCACCTTTTTGATCTCGCGGGCGATGCGGTTGCGCACGTCGGCGTCGACGTCGCGCGGGTTCTCGTTGGCGGAAAGGAACGCCTCGGCGGGCAGGTACTTCGGGTCGTAGGGCACAAGTCCCGCCAGCTGGGGGGCGGACGCGCGCACCTTATTCATGCGCATCGCCGCCTTCCGCGCCCGCGTCTGCGGCTGCGGGGTTGCCCGCGCCCGCGTCTGCGCCCGCGCCCGCCGCCAACGCGTCGGCGCGCAGCGCCACCGACTCGGCGTGCGCCCACAAGCCCTCGTGACGCGCTATTTGCATGATGGCCTGCGCGTCGTTTTTGAGCGCTGCAGCCGAGAACTGGATGATCGACGACTTCTTCACGAACTCGTCAACCGAAAGCGGACTCGCGTAGCGCGCCGTGCCGCCCGTGGGCAGCGTGTGGTTGGGGCCGGCCACGTAGTCGCCCACGGCCTCGGGCGTCCACGCGCCCAGGAAGATGGCGCCCGCGTTGCGGATGGAGCCGAGGTACTCCATCGCGTGGGCCACGTGCATCTCCAGGTGCTCAGGTGCGATCACGTTCACGGCCTCGAGCGCGGCATCCATGCTCGGGCACACCACGATGAGCCCCTGCCCGTCAAGCGACGCGCGCGTGATCTCGGCGCGGGTCGAGCGTGCCATGTGCCTCTCGATGGCTGCCTCTACCGCGTCGGCGTATTCGTTGGAGAACGTGACCAGGTAGCACGCCGCCAGCGGGTCGTGCTCGGCCTGTGCCATGAGGTCGATGGCGACAAGCTCGGGCTCGGCGGTCTCGTCCGCCACCACGCACACCTCGGAGGGACCGGCGATCATGTCGATCCCCACGTCGCCCGACACGATCTTCTTCGCCGCCGCCACGTACGCATTGCCCGGGCCGGTGATCTTGTCGACCGGCGCGATGCTCTCGGTGCCGTACGCCAAAGCGCCGATGGCCTGTGCGCCGCCCACCGTGTAGATCTCCGTCACGCCCGCGATCTTGCACGCCGTCAGGATGGCCGCGTCCAGCGTGCCGTCCTTGGTCGGCGGCGTCACGCACACGATGCGCTTCACCCCCGCCACCTTCGCCGGCAGCGCGTTCATCAGCACGGTCGAGGGGTAAAGCGCGCGCCCACCGGGCACGTAGATGCCCACCGAGTCGAGCGGCGTCACCTTTGCGCCCACGATGGCGCCGTCGGCGCGCGTGTAAATCCAGCTTTGCTGCACCTGGCGCTCGTGGAAGTCGCGAATCTGGCGCGCCGCGTGCTTGAGCGCGTCGACCGTGGCGGGGTCGACCTGCGCCTCGGCGGCATCGATTGCCTCCTTCGGCACGCGGAAACTCTCCACGCGCACGCCGTCGAACTTCTCCGTGAAGTCGCGCAGGGCCTTATCACCCCGCGTGCGCACCTCCTCGATGATCGACGCTGCCGCCTCGAGCGCGCCCGCATTGAAGGCGCCCGTGCGGTTGATGAGCGAGCTTTCGAACCGCTCGCCGGGGTTTAAGGTGATGCGACGCATCATAGTTGCATGCTCCTTGCCGTTGAAATCGTGCTTGTTGAGTTTACCAGGTGAACGTGTCGGGTGGGTTACGCATGACAAACGACCTGTCCCCTTGTCACGCTTGTCACACCGCCTCCGCTACTGCGACTTGCCCGCGATGGGCTCATACGTGGCGCCCTCGGCGTGTCGGGCGAGCGCGCGCGCCAACGCCTCGATGCGGCTATCGGTGCGGAAGGCGCAGGTGTTGGCGAAAAACCGCGCCGTGGACGACAGCACCTCCTCCACGATCACCAGGTTGTTCTCACGCAGCGTGGTGCCCGTGGCGGTGATGTCGACGATGCGCTCGGCCATGCCCGTGAGCGGCGCCAACTCGATGTTGCCGTGCAGCTTCACGATTTCCACCTGCACGCCGGTTTTCGCGTAGTGCGCAGACGTGATGTTGGGATACTTCGTCGCCACGCGTATCGAGCCGAGCTTGCGGTAGTGCTCGTCGACGGATTCAGCCGCGCCGGCGGGTTCCGCCACCACGAAACGGCATTCGCCGAACTTGAGGTCCACCAGCTCCACCACCTCAGGCGCCGCCTCAAGCAGCGAGTCCTTCCCGCAGATGCCGCAGTCGGCAGCACCCAGCGCCACGAACACCGGCGCGTCGGAGGGGCGCACGATGATGAAGTCGACGCCCGGGTTGCTGATAATGAGCTGCCGGCCCGGGTTCGCAAGCCCCGTGGTGTCCAGCCCCGCCGCCGCCAAACACTCGATGGCGTCGGCGTTGAGCGAGCCTTTGGGAACGGCCACGCGTAGGTTGCGAGAAAGGCCATCCCCCGTTTTCGGCAACGTCAGCGAGAAGCCGTCCAGTGCGCCAGATTGCGGGGAAAGCCCGAGGAAACCTACTTCGGTAGGCGACGAGGGCTTGGAGCCGCAAGATGGCGTGCTGGACGGCTTCGCAGCGTCAGCTCGTCCGTTCGTCCCGTCAGGGCGAACGGAGCAAGAGGCTCCTGAGCGTAGTCCCTCGTCACTTTCGCCGCCCTGCGCTCCGACCGCGCGACCTTCCATCGCCGCAGCCGCCATCACTTGTTCCAGGTAGAACGCAAACCCTGCCGCCGGGTGTTCTGCGCCGTAGGCGCCGATCATGTGGTCGTAGCGGCCGCCCGAGCCAAGCGGCGAGCCCACGTGCGGCGAGTAGGCGGCGAACACGACGCCCGTGTAGTAGTCGAACGAGCTCATCACCGAGAAGTCGACGATGACGCGCGCCGCAAGCCCCGCCGCGCTCAAGCGCGCAAACACGCGCTCGAAGTCGTCGAGGCCGTCGGTGCACCCGAGCGGCGCCACCAGCGCGCGCACGGCGTCGATGGCCTCCGCCCCGCCGCGAATGCGCGGCAGCGCGCGGATGGCGTCGGCGTAGGCGGGCGCCACGCCCGTCACGTCCACGTCGATGGCGCTGGCGTCAAGGCTGGTCAGGCGGTCAAGCTCCACGAAATCGGAGGCGTGATAGGCGTCGAGCACCGCCGCCTTCCACGCTGCGTTCGCACCCGACCGGTTAAGCAGCGCGCGCAGCACGCCCACCGTAGCGACCGCCAGCGTGAACGTTTGCACGCCCGCCGTTTGCACCGCTTCGGCGAACAAGCTGACCACCTCGGTGTCGGCGTCGACGCCCGCCTCGCCGATAAGCTCGATGCCAAACTGCGTCATCTCGCGCGCGTCAGCCTGCGCGTCGGCCTCCGTCTCGCGGAACACGCGCTGCGTGTAGCGGAAGCGCAAAGGCCCTTCCACGTTGCGCAGGCGCGTGGCGCACATGCGAGCGATCTGCAGCGTGACGTCGGGACGCATGGCCAGAAGGTCGCCGCGCGAGTCGAAGAACTTGAACGACGAGCCGGGCAGACGGCCGCCCGCCTGCATGACGTCCATCACCTCGAGCGTGGGCGTCTCGATGGGAAGGTACCCGCGGTCGGCGAACAGCTGCTGCACCGCGCGCGTGATGCCCTCGCGGGCGATGGCCTCCTGCGAAAGCACGTCGCGGAAGCCCGTTGGGGTAACCAAGTTCACAGTCAATTCCTTTTCGTATGCGCAGCCTGCCCGCACGTCCGACGGCGCGCGGGCAGACATCTCCGTGTTGCGTTCGTTACTTTAGCACAGTAGAGTAATAAAGCAATAAGAATCACGTCAAGTATACGAAAAGAAACCGAGGGCGGCCGCTCATCGGCTGCTATTTCACCGATTCAATAGGTAAGTCACCCACGCGCATAAGTTGAGGAAGTCGAACGCAAGGCGCGCGCCGCCGCGTCTACAAATAAACCCCTCGAAGCACGGAAAGGTCCGACAGCAGAGCGCCGCGCTCCTTTCTGTTCGTGACCGTCGCCGCATAAGAGCCGAAATCGGCCAAAAACTTCTCTGCATCCGCCCTCATCTGACCATCAAGCTCCAGGCGTTCCCCTCCTGCCAGCAGCCTTGACAAACGGGCGACATCAATCCGATGCTTCCTGAGGTCCTTTTGGCTATAGTGACGTCCCTCTCGATACTTGTCGTTGATGTCGATATGGGCACGCATCTTGAGGGGAATGATGTGGACGGCGGACAGCAGCGGCACGCCGCTTACCTGCGCAACGTTGTCGCGAATAAACTCATAATAGCCTTCGTTCAGTATTATTGCCGAAAGGCTTGAAACAGACTCGTCGAAAGGAAGCGGCGCAACCTCCGAGGACTCGTCCTCCAAGAGAAAACCAGGGTGCTTGGCGAAAAGCTCGATTTGGGCGGGGTGCGTCACACGGGCATCGACGCTTTTAGGCAAGTTGAAGCGATAGTACGTGCACTTGCCCTCGTCGCGCTTGCCGCAAACGTAGCCCCCGCTGCGGACAAACGACCAGAAGTCCTCGGCAAACGAGGCGTCACACCTCTCTGCCAGAACAACGACGTCCAAATCCTCGGTGGCCCTGAAAGACTGCCCAGCTTGGTCGAACAAGATGCTGCAGGCGCCGCCGCCGATGAGGACGTAATCGCCCGCATGATCCTTCATTGCGTCCTTGAAAACCTCTATCCCCTGAACTACCGGCATATCTCCTCCTTGAGTTGCTCGACGGCGTCTTCGAAGCGAACATCGCCGGTGTTCAGACTTGAAACCTCCGCGTAAAGGGAAAAAGAATCCACGCAGTCCAGGGCACAGGGATGCGAATCCGCCCTACTTCCCGCGTCAACCGGGTAAAGCCACTCCTCCACGACCAAGGGTGCCTCCTCGTACCACTGCGCCTCGCGCCAAGCGGAGCCAACGGCATCGGCGAGGGACGCGACGTCGTCCGCGTCCATCATCACCGTCGTCCTTGCTGGATCACGGGCCAAATCAGAAAACTCGGCCAGCGCACTCTCACCAGACAACTTGGCGCCAGCCTTCTTTAAGGCAGCAAAATCCACCGCCGCGGCGATGCGATGCGTCTTGGCGACGGGGGACGAGATGTAGGACTCGAACGCCTCAAGCGCCTCCCGCTTGGTGATTCCGCCAGGCAGCCTCAGGACGCGGCTCTTTCCCTCGCTTACCACAAACGACGGCGCGATCGCCTCTATCTCGGACAGGTACTTCGTGACGCTGGCGTTGCTCTTTCCCGTCCGCTCGGCCAGTTGCCCGGCGCTGCAGCCCTCCCATAAGCCGCTCAAAAGGTTGAAGAGCATCCGCTGGGCCTGGGGGGACAGCCTGCTCGGAACCGGCAAGGGGCGCTCCGACGAGATAACCGCCCCCAAAAACGGGAGCAAGGCGTTGTCGGCGTCTTTGATGTAGGGAATCCCCTCGCTTGCGAAGGCCCGCCTCATCCCGACGTCGATCCCATCCCAGCATACGGCCAGCGGCTCCGAACTGACGGCCGCGAAGGCGCCGACCAGGTTCCTGGAGCTGATCACGGTGGGCCGCTCCCTCGGGAGAGCCGCAAGAAAGCGGCCTTGGTCGGAGTTCCCAAGCTGCGCTTCGCGAATGTCGAACCTCTCCCGATGAAACCTCGGCAACTTGCTTGCAAGGGGAGACTCTTCCCCGATGCGGAGGGGCATGGAGAAAAGCCTTTCGGGGGTTCTGCTTACGAGCGTCATGGTTCATCACCTCATTTCACTGTCATTTTAGCACATATTGAAATGACGATGAAATGTATCTTGGGATAAGAGATAGTGTGTAAGAATTAAATACCTTTAATTCTTACACACATATTTCGACCGAATAAAGCAGACTTAATTCGGTAGCCAAGGATACGCCGCGATTCCGCACGCCAGCGACAGCAACCCCCTACCAAAGCAAGCGTCCATCAGCTCTCGCGTCCCACAAAAAGAACCTGCGACGCGTGCCGCTACTCCACGGGTTCGATGAGCAGGGCGCGCAGGATGCCGGGGGTTTCGTAGGCGCGCTTGCCGGCGCCCATGCCGACGCGTTGGACGGTGAAGCGCTCGGGCAGCTCGGTCGTTGTGCGCACGGCCGACACCGCCGCCGCGCCCGTCGGCGTGACGAGCTCGCCTTGCACGTCGAGAACCCGCAGGGCGATGTTGTGCGCCGCGGCGATGTTGACGACCGCCGGCACGGGCACGGGAATGACGCCGTGCTGGCAGCGCACAGTGCCCTTGCCCTCCGCCAAGTCGGTCACCACTACGCCGTCGACCTGCAGACTGTCGAGCGCAACCGCGATGGCAACCACGTCGGCGATGGAGTCGACCGCCCCCACCTCGTGGAAGTGCACCTGGTCGGCGGTGGTACCGTGCGCCTTCGCCTCGGCCTCGGCGATGATCTCGAAGATGCGGTGCGCTATGGCGCGGGCGCCCTCGGTCATGTCGGCCGCGTTGATGATGGCGGAAATCTCCACCATGCCGCGATGCTCGTGGATGTGATGATGGTTGTGGTCGTGAGCGCTGTCGTGTTCGCCGTACGCATGCGCATGGGCGCCATCGTGCGCGTGCCCGGGTTCGCCGCCGTCGCAACCGTGCCCGTGCAGGTACTCCATGTCGTGGTCATGGTTCTCGTGCGCGGCGTCGAGCACCACGTCGAAGTCGCACACGTCAAGCCCCGACTTCGTCACGCGCGAGATGCGCACCTCAAAACCGTCCACCGGCAAGCTCGCCAGCGCGCGCCGCACCGCCGCCTCGTCGGCGCCCGCGTCAAGCAGCGCCGCCGCGCACATATCGCCGCTGATTCCCGACGAGCACTCCAAGTACAACAAAGTCATACGAGCGAAAACCTTTCTATCGGCTCCCCAAATGATTAATCAAACTTGCTTGATACGCCGCGCCGAAGCCGTTGTCGATGTTCACCACCGACACCCCGCTCGCGCACGAGTTCAACATGGCGAGCAGCGCCGCAACGCCACCGAACGACGCGCCGTAGCCCACGCTCGTGGGCACCGCGATGACCGGGCACGACACCATGCCGCCCACCACGCTGGCAAGCGCGCCTTCCATGCCCGCCACGGCGATGACTACCTGCGCCCGCGCCAAGTCGTCGGCGCACGCCAGCAGCCGATGGATGCCCGCCACGCCCACGTCGAACAGGCGCACCACCTCGTTTCCGAGGAACTGCGCTGTAAGCGCCGCCTCCTCGGCCACGGGAAGGTCGCTCGTGCCCGCCACGGCGATGACGATCGTGCCGTCGCCGTCGGGCTCGGGCACGCCACCCACAACCCCGATGCGCGCCTGGTCGCAGTAGGTGAACGCCGGCGCGTCGGCGTCCCACATCGCCTCAACCTCGGCGGCCTTTTCCGTATCGAGGCGCGTGATGAGCACGCGTGCCTGTCCCGCGTCGACAAGCGCGCGAGCAATACCTACGATCTGCTCAGGCGTTTTTCCCTCGCCGTAAACAACCTCGCCCACGCCCTGGCGATCAGCCCGCGCCACGTCGGCCCGTGCATACCCCAAGTCGATAAAGCCCGTCGCGCTCACTGCGCCGCCTCCGCGTCACCCTCGGCGCCGAGCATCGACGTCTCGCACGGCAGCACGATGTCCTCGTAGTGCTCGATTTTGTAGTCGAGCCGATCAAGCGCCGCCTGCAGCTCCGCCAAGCGCCCGCGAATCGCGTCGCGCTGACGCTCAAGCAGCGCCTTGCGCGCGGGAACCGTTTCCGCGCCCTGGTCGTAAAGTTCCATGTACTCGCCGAGCGTCTCGATCGACACGCCCGCGCCACGCATGCACTTGATGAACTCGACGGTGCGGCACGCCGCCTCGTCGTAGTCGCGGATGCCGCTTTCGTTGCGCGGCACGTGCCGCAAAAGCCCCGCGCGCTCGTAGTAGCGCAGCGTGTCGGCGGGCACGTCGTAGCGTCTACTCACCTCGGCAATCTTCACGGCTTCCCCCTTCCAAGCACCACTCTAAAATCCATTCCGCTGAAGAACTATAGTACTTGGAGTTAGCTTTAAGTCAAGAAGCTAGCGGCTACGGAGTGTCTTTCTTCGGACGCTCCAACTCCGAAGGCGTAGCCCTGCGAACCCGAACTGGACCAGACAGCCTTTTGCACTTCGCGTTGAAACGCTCCGTTTTACGCCTTTGCTTTCTTCTCCAAGATTCAGAGTATTCAAAAGCACCGAGAGACCCGCCTATGGAGCCTTTACTTGCCATGTTTGTCGTTACTCCGCCAGTTTTTGCGCCAGCACTTGGTTGATGAGCTTGGGGTTGCCCTGACCGCGCATCTTCTTCATGCACTGGCCCACGAAAAAGCCGATGACCTTCGTGTTGCCGTCTTTGTAGCGCGCCACCTCGTCGGGGTTGGCGGCTATTACCTCGTCCACCACGGCCTCGATGGCGCCCGTGTCGGACACCTGCTTCATGCCGCGCGCCTCCACGATGGCCGCAGGGTCGCCCTCGCCCGCCAAAACGGCCGCGAACACCTCCTTGCCCTGCTTGGAGGAAATCGTCTCGTCGGCTTGCAGTCGCACCAGCTCAAGCGCGCGCGCAGGCGTCAGCGGCGTGTCGGCCAGCGCCACGCCCTCCGCGTTCAGGTACGCCGCGATGTCGTTGATGGTCAGGTTCGCCACAGGCTTCGCCAGCTTGGGCGCATCGACACCCGCCGCCTCCATGCACGCCTCGAAGAAGTTGGCCGTCTCGCGGTGCTCCACCAAGTGGCGCGCGTCGTAGGCGGAAAGCCCGAAGGCGTCGGCGAAGCGCGCCGCCTTTTGGTCGGGCAGCTCGGGCAGCTTGGCGCGCACGCGGTCGATGAACTCGTCCGTGAGGTCGTAGGGCGCCAGGTCGGGCTCGGGGAACAAGCGGTAGTCGTCGGCGGTTTCCTTCACGCGCATGACGATGGTGCGCTTGGCAGAGGGGTCCCAGTGGCGCGTTTCCTGATAGATGACGCCGCCCTCCTCCAGCACCTCGGCTTGACGGCAAATCTCGTACGCCAAGCCGTCGTGCAGGTTCTTGAAGCTGTTCATGTTCTTGAGCTCGGTCTTCGTGCCGAACTCGGTGGCGCCGCGCCGGCGCAGGCTCACGTTGCCGTCGCAGCGGAGGCTGCCTTCCTCCATCGAGCAGTCGGAGATGCCGATGGCCAGGTAAATCTGGCGCAGCTTCTGCATGAACAGGCGCGCCTCCTCGGGCGTGCGCAGGTCGGGCTCGGTCACCAACTCGATGAGCGGCGTGCCGGCGCGGTTGTAGTCCACAAGCGAGTGCGTGGCGCCCGCGATGCGGCCTTCCCCGCCGCCGATGTGCACCATCTTGCCGGCGTCTTCCTCCATGTGGATGCGCGTGATGCCCACGTGCGCCACGTAGCCGTCCTCAGTGCGCGTGATGTTGTCGCGCGTCTCGCCGGGCTCAAGCGCATCGAGGCGGTAGCGCTCGCGCGCCGCCGGGCCGTCGACGTCGAGGTCGAGGTGCCCGCGCATGCAAAACGCCACCGGGCCTTGGGTGGTTTGGAAGTTTTTCGCCATGTCGGGGTACATATAGTTCTTGCGGTAGAACATCGAGTGCTTCTCGATGTCGCAGTTCGTCGCCAAACCCGCCAGCACGATGCTCTCGATGGCGGCCTTGTTCGGCACGGGCAGCGCACCCGGCAGCCCTAGGCACACGGGGCACGTGTGCGTGTTGGGCGCGGCGCCGAACTCCAGCTTGCAACCGCAGAACATCTTGGTTTCAAGCGTGGTCAGCTCGGCGTGGATCTCCAAGCCGATAACCGCTTCCCAATCCTCAAGCACTTCTTCCAACTTACGCATGGCTACTCACCCGCCTTTCCGTCGGCGAAATCAGGCGCCACAGGCGCCGCACCGTAGTGCTGCTCCAGCGCGGCGGCGGCTCGCAGCATGTTCTCGTCCTTGAACGCCGGCGCCACCAGCTGCACGCCCACGGGCAGGCCGCTTGTATTCCCCAGCCCACACGGCATGCTCATGCCGCCGTTGCCCGCGATGTTGATGGAAATGGTGAACAGGTCGTTCAGGTACATCTCCGCCGGGTCGGACACCTCGCCGAACTTGAACGCCGTGCGCGGCGCCACCGGACACAGGATGACGTCGCAGTGCTCGTACGCCTGCACGTAGTCCTGCGTGATGAGCGTGCGCACCTGCTGCGCCGGGTAATAGTATTTGTCATACACGCCGGCGGAAAGCAGGTAGCTGCCCAGCATGATGCGGCGGCGCGCCTCGGGGCCAAATCCGCGCGAACGGCTGGCCTCGTACTGGCCGCCCAGATCTTTGTGGTCGGGGTCGCAGTAGCCGTAGCGCACGCTGTCGAAGCGCGCAAGGTTGGAAAACGCCTCGCAGGGCCCGAGCACGTAGTACGCGCTCATGGCGGCGGCCGCATTGGGAAGCTCCACCTCCACCAGCTCGGCGCCCGCGTCGGCCAAAACGCGCGTTGCCTCCTCGACCTTCGCCTTCACCTCGGGCGAGAGGCCCGCCGCCTCCATGAACGCGGGCACGACGCCTATGCGCATACCGCGCACGCCTTCCGCCAGGTTCGCCGTGAAGTCGGTGTCCACGGGCTGGCTCGTGCAGTCGAGCGGGTCGTGCCCGGAGATGGCGTTCATCACGAGCGCCGCGTCGCGCACGTTGCGCGCAAACGGCCCCACCTGGTCGAGCGAGCTGCCGAACGCCACCACGCCGTAGCGGCTGACCACGCCGTAGGTCGGCTTCACGCCCACCACGCCGCAGAAGCTGCCCGGCTGGCGGATGGAGCCGCCCGTGTCGGACCCGAGCGCCACGCACGCCAGCCCCGCCGCCACCGACGCGGCGCTGCCGCCCGAGCTGCCGCCCGGCACGCGGTCCAAGTCCCACGGGTTGTGCGTGGGACCGAACGCGGAGGTTTCGGTGGAGGAGCCGAACGCGAACTCGTCCATGTTGAGCTTGCCGAGCGGGATGGCCCCCGCGTCGAGCGAGCGCTGCACGCACGTGGCGGTGTAGGGCGACACGTAGCGCTCAAGCATGCGCGAGGAGCACGTGGTGTGCGTGCCCGTGAGGTTCAGGTTGTCCTTGAACGCCATCGGCACGCCGGCAAGCGGCCCCAGCTCAGGCAAAGGCGTGCCCGCCGCCAGCGCCTCGTCGACGCGCGCGGCGGCCTCGTACGCAAGCTGCTCGGTAGTTTCCAGGTACGCGTGCACCGCGTCGTCGGCCGCAGCCACACGCGCGAGCGCGCCTTCAGCCACCTCGCGGGCGCTGAACTGCTTGTTCGCCAAGCCCGCCTGCACCTCGGCGACGCTCATGGCGCAGAAGTTTTCCGTCGTCATTTAGCGGTCGCCCCCTTCGCCCAAGATCGAGGGGATAAGAAAGCAGCCGTCCTGCTGCTTGGGCGCGTTCTCAAGCGCGATTTCCTGGGAAAACGACGCGGTTTCCACGTCGTCGCGCATAACGTTGGAGAGGCTGCCGATGGGGTGAAACGTCGGCTCGACGCCGTCCAAGTCGTACTCGGTGATAGGTTTCAGGCTGTCGATGATGTTGTTGAGGTCGACCGTCATGGCGGCCACCTCGTCGTCGGTCAGCCCGATGCGCGCGTACTCGGCGATGCCGCGCACCTCGCGCTCGGTCAGATGCTGGGTCATAGGGCGCAACTTCCTTCGCATTGGGAACCCTGTTTCGTAACCGAACTATGATAGCAAAGGCAAGCCCAACAGGCGGGGAAGATGGCAAGGGGACAGGTCATTTGTCATAAAAACACCCCTTTGGAGGGTGCTTTTGGGGAGAACGCGTCCCTTTGCCCCGCACCGCCTAAACGCTTTCATGACAAATGACCTGTCCCCTTGTCATCCCCTTGTCATCGCCGTCATCACGCGGCGAAGGGCTACGCCCCCGCGTTCGCTCGCTCGCCCACCCCCCGTGCTCGCCTCGTCAGAGCCCGCACGCTTGCGCGGCGCGGTCGAGCGCAGCTTGCGTGATGAGCTCGCCTTGCGGCACGTGCACCGCCAAGCAGGCGAAGCGCGGCTTGTCGGCGAGAAACGCGTCGACCGTCAGCCCCGCTTGCTGAGCAAGCGCACGCGACGCCGCGCGCACGTCGGCCTTGGTGAGCCCCGCGCGGCGCAGCGGCGAGGTCACGCCCGCCTCCGCCAGCGAGAGGAAACCCGGGCGGCGCGCGGGATCGTCGCTGGCGTTCGTGCCGTCGACGAGCACTGCAAAGCCGTCTGCGCGCGCAGCCCTCCAAATACGCTCGAAAATGAAACGCTTGCACACGCGGCAGCGGTCGGGCGGGTTCGCGCAAACGTCGGTCTGGGCAAGCACGTCGGCGTCGATCGCCTCGAAGGGCACGTCGAGCCCGCACGCCGCCAGCCGCTCAATAACCGCCCGCGCGTCGACCAGTTCAAACGCAGGTTGGAACGCCGTGTTCACCATATACGCCTTGACGTCGCATCCCGCCGCGCACGCCGCCGCCAGCAAATACGCCGAGTCGGTGCCGCCCGAAAACGCCACGGCGAAGCGCGGCGTGCGCGCGAAAAACGCGTCGAGCGATTCCGCGCCAAGGCGCTGTCCCTCGCCCGTTGTGGGCTCATCGGGCGCCGCCACGCGCTCCCAAGGGTTACTCGCCGGGGCAAACGTACGCGATGGGGCAACAGCCCCTGCCGCCGGGCCTTCATCGGGCTCCGTCGCAACCTGCAAACCCGCCGCCAGACCTTCCGCTTCCGCGTGGCTTTCGCCCGCCAACTGAGCCCGCCTCACAGCAGCGCGCGCTCCCACGCGTCCTCTTTAAAGCCCACGAGCACGAAGTTGTCGCCCACCACCAGCGGGCGTTTCACCAACATGCCGTTTTCCGCCAGCAGGTCATACGCCTGAGCATCGGGCATCCCCGCGTCGAGCAGCGCCTTTATGCCGCACTCGCGGTACAGCATGCCGCTCGTGTTGAAGAACCGCCGCACAGGCAGCCCGCTGCGCTTATGCCACGCCTCCAATTCGGCGGCCGTCGGGTTGTCCTCCACGATGTGACGGTCAACGTAGCCCACCCCGTGCGCGTCAAGCCACGCCTTCGCCTTCTTGCACGTCGAGCACTTCGGGTACTCCAAAAACAGCACGTTTGACATAGCGACTCCTTGAAAACGCAGAACCGATCTTGCGCCTCGCGCAGCTTGCCCTTCTACACGTTGAACTTGAAGTGCATGACGTCGCCGTCTTGCACTATGTAGTCTTTGCCTTCTTGGCGCAGTTTGCCTGCGTCGCGGCAGCCCTTCTCGCCGCCGAGCTCCACGTAGTCGGCGAAGCTGGCGGTTTCCGCCTTGATGAAGCCTCGCTCGAAGTCGGTGTGGATGACGCCCGCGGCTTGCGGCGCCTTCGCGCCGATGGGAATGGTCCACGCGCGCGTCTCGGTCTCGCCGCTCGTGAAGTAGCTTTGCAGCCCCAGCAGGTGATACGCCTCGCGGATAAGCCGCGCCAAGCCGCTCTCGGAAAGGCCGAGCACCTCCATGTACTCATTGGCTTCATCGGGGTCCATCTCGGCCAGCTCGGCGATGTCGGCCTCCACCTTCGCGCAGATGGGCACGGGCACGCACCCGTCGATTTCCGGCAGCTCGGCGTCGACCGCGTCCTCGTCGACGTTGGCAATGTAGAGCATCGGCTTCATCGTGAGCAGGTGCAAGTCGTAAAGCGCCGCCCGCTCATCGTCGGTAAGCTCCAGCGTGCGCGCGCGATGACCGTCGTTTAACCCTTCCAGCACGCGGCGCGCCGCCTCAAGCTTCGCTACGCCCGCCTTGTCACGCTTGGCCTCTTTCTCGAGGCGCGGGATGGCCTTTTCCACCGTGGCGATGTCGGCCAAGATGAGCTCGGTCTTGATAGTTTCCACGTCGGAGGCCGGGTCAACCTTGCCCGTCACGTGCGTGACGTCCGGGTCGCCGAAAAAGCGCACCACCTCGGCGATGGCGTCGGTCTCGCGGATGTTCGCGAGGAACTGGTTGCCGAGGCCCTCGCCCTGGCTTGCGCCCGCCACCAAACCGGCGATGTCCACGAACTCGACCGTTGCGGGCACAATCTTGGCCGGGTTGTCGATTTTCGCCAGCGCGTCGAGGCGCTCGTCGGGCACGCACACGATGCCGACGTTGGGCTCGATGGTGGCGAAGGGATAGTTGGCGGCCAGCCCGCCTTTGTTGGTGAGCGCGGTGAACAGCGTGGACTTGCCCACGTTGGGCAGCCCCACGATTCCGATGGAAAGCGACACGGGATAACTCCTCAAAACGTTTCGGTCATGCTTGAAATGAACCCGACCATGATAGCACGCCGAGGCGCGCAACGGCACAGCGCGGTGTCGGGCGCGCGGCAGACGCACACGGCCCGCGCCCGTTCCCTTACGAGCCTACGCGCTCCACCTCTGCGAGCCCCTCCAGCTGAGCAGCGACCCGGCCACCACCAACGCGGCGCCGACCCAAACGACGGAATCGAGCGTCACACCGAGCAGCACCGAGCTGGCGATGCTCGACAAAACGGGCGCAAAGTACGACGCCGCGGAAAGAAAGCCCATGCTGCCCCGGCTGGCGCCGAAGTTCCACAGCGCATACCCCGCCGCCACCACAACCGCCGCGCCCGCAAGCGCCGCCACACCCGAAACGTCGAGGGCGCCGGCAACGGACGCGCCC
>JAUNGO010000080.1 GCA_030524475.1 Eggerthellaceae bacterium
TCGGGCAATCGATGGAAATCTAGACTTCCGTGTCTACGAAGACCTTAGCAGCAATATTCTGACCGTCCGGTTGATTGTCATCCGAAGTGCACGAATTCGTGCGCTTAGTTTGTCAGGAACAGAAGTTACGGGCACTTGCCCCGTCGCGGTACCATCTCCATGCGCTCGTTCTCCCGCCGAAGAGAGGAGGTTCACTATGGAGAAGAACGCGTACAAGCACATGGGAATAGAGCAGCGACGGGCCATCGAATGCGGGCTGAACGACAAGAGAAGCCTGAGCGGGATATCGCGCCAGATAGGCTTCGACGTCTCCTCGGTGCGCCGCGAGATCCTGCGCAACAGGCGCGAGGACGGGGCCTCCGGCTCAAGGAACAAGGACAAGAACGATTGCGCCCACCTCAAGTCCTGCGCGGTGCGCGGCCTGTGCGGAAGCGGCTGCGACAGGAGGCTGTGCCGCCGCTGCGAGCTTCCCTGCCAGGCCATGGGGTGCCCCCTCTACGCCGCCCGGACCTGCCGAACCGTCGAGAAGGCGCCCTTCGTGCGCAACGCATGCGGCCGCTACGGGGCCTGCACGCTTTCCCGGTTCAAGTACAGCGCGGAGAACGCCGACGCCACGTCGCGCCGGCGCGCCCGGGAGTCCCGCGAGGGAGTTGACCTCACGAAGGAGGAGATGGACGAGCTCGTCGGCACCGTCCGCGACGGCATCGCCAAGGGCCAGTCGATCCACCACATCTTCGAGACGAGCGAGCTGCCCTGCTCGGAGCGCTCGTTCTACCGCTACGTCGAGGACGAGAAGGTTCCCGTGCTCGCCATCGAGCTGGCCAAGAAGGTCAAGTACAAGAAGCGCCGCCGCAAGGCGGCCTCGCATCCGGGCGGCCTCTACGAGGGGAGGGAGTACGACGACTTCCTCGAGCTCGCCGACGAGGAGCGCGCCTGCGCAACCGAGGTCGACACCGTGCTCGGGAAGCGATCCGACTCCAAGTGCATCCTGAGCCTGCACCGCGTTGACCTGCACTTCCAAATATACCTGCTTCTGCAGGCCAAGACCAAAGAAGAGGTGGTCAAGGCGATGGATTGGCTGGAGGCGTGCTGCGAGGATCCGGACACCGGCGAGAACTGCTTCGGCGAGCTCTTCGGCCTGATGGTGCCCGATCGGGGAAGCGAGTTCGACGACATCGGGGGAATGGAGAGGTCCGCGTCGCGTCCCGGGAGGAAGCGCGCCTGCTGCTACTTCGCGGACCCCAGCCGCCCGGACCAGAAGGGGGCGTGCGAGAAGAACCACGTGGAGCTGCGCAAGATCCTCCCCAAGGGGACGTCGCTCGACGCGATGGACGCGGCGACCCTGTCCGACATCTGCTCGCACGTGAACTCGAGCATCCGCAAAGGCTGCGGCAACGCGAGCCCGTTCATGCTGGCGCAGTTGGTGTTCCCGCGCCGTTTGCTCGAGAACCTGGGGCTTCGACCCATTCCGCCCAAGGACGTCGTCGGAGCCCCGGGGATCCTGTATCGGCCCGATGGGGCCGATGCGTAGCTGACGTTGTCGCCTACGGCGGGAGAAGGACAGCGCCGCTGACGAAGACATCGCTCGAAGCCTTGCGCTAAGTCCGTCAGAGAACGGCCGCAAGGCCTGCGCAAGCATGCCCGAAAACGCCTTCCCAGCCTGCATTCTTGCGGTTAGCTTGTCGCAATCGCCCCGAAAAGGACGATCTGGGAAACCCGAAAGCCCCTAGAAACGGCGTTGTCTCTGTCGTTTTGCGATTCGAATGTCATAGTTGCACTTGCCCTGACAATCAACCACGCATCTAACAGGGTTCTACCCAATGCCGCCGTAGAAGATGCCGAGCACTATTACCAGCGCGGTGATGCCCACGAAGCCGTATTTCGGCAGGTAGTCGAACCACTTCCCCAGCTTTTTGTCGTGGCCCATCTCGGCTTGCTCGCGCGCGAACCCCTTCGGGCACACCCAGAAAAACATGACGGCCGCCAGCAGCGCGCCCACCGGCATCACGTAGATCGACACCACGTCCATCCACGTAGAAACCACGTCGCCGCTCTCCAAAAACAGCCCCACGACCACCGCGATCGCGCCGATGATCAGCACCGATGCCGTGCGCGACAGCCCCAGCTGAGCCTGCAGCGTTTCCACCGGCGCCTCGAACAAATTCATCAGGCTGGTCACGGCGGCGAACACCACCGCCACGAAGAAGATGACCACGAACAGGTTGCCCAGCGGCATCTCCTGGAACACGCTCGGCAGCGTGATGAACATGAGCGGCGGGCCGCTTGCCACGTCGAGCCCGAACACGAACACGGCCGGCACCACCGCGCACGCCGCCACCATGGCCGCCAGCGTGTCGAAGATGGCAACATTGCGCGCCGACTTTATCACGTCGACGTCGCGCTTGAGGTAGCTGCCGTACACCAACGTGCCGTTGCCCGCGATCGACAGGCTGAAAAACGCCTGGCCAAGCGCGTACACCCACGTGGTCGGGTTTGCCAGCGCCTCCCAGCGCGGCACGAACAGGTACTCGTACCCCGCCGACGCGCCCGGCAACGTGGCCACGCGCACCACCACGATCACGAACAGCACGAAAAACGCCGGCATCAGCACCTTGTTGATGCGCTCGATGCCGCGCGACACGCCCAAAATCATGACGGCGAACGTGACCACCAGTCCCAGCACGTGAAAGCCCACGTTGCCGAAGTCGGCCGCGATGCCGCCGAAGAACGCCCCCATGCTCTCCTGCGCCATCAGCTGCCCGTCGAGCGACGCCACCAGGTAGTTGAACGCCCAGCCGAGCACCACCGCGTACCCGATGGCGATGGCAAGCGAACCCAGCGTGGGAATGAGCCCGATGAGCTTGCCGACGGTGCGCCCGTGCCCAGGCCAGCGCTTCTCCATGGCGAAGGCGAACGCGCCCACAGGGCCCGTGCCCGCCGCGCGCCCGAACGCCATCTCGCCGATGACGCCCGTGAAACCGATGAGGATCACGAACAGGATGTACGGAATGAGGAAGGCCGCGCCTCCCAGCTCCGCCACGCGGTACGGGAACAGCCAGATGTTCGCCATGCCCACAGCGCTGCCCACGCACGCCAGCACGAACCCCGTGCGCGTGGCGAAGTTGTCGCGCTTTTGCAAAGTTTCCTCAGCCATTAAATCCCCTCTCAAAACAAGTCGTTCCATGATACGCTAAGCGGCACGCGTCAATACCCGAGAAAGGACCCAAACATGAGCGAGCAAACCGTCAACGACCGCAAAGTAGCCATCATCGGATGCGGGTTCGTGGGGTCGGCCTCGGCGTTCGCGCTCATGGAGTCGGGCCTGTTCTCGGAAATGGTGCTCATCGACGTGGACACCGACCGCGCCGAGGGCGAGGCGCTCGACATCAGCCACGGCACCGCGTTCGCCAAACCCATCGACATCCACGCGGGCACCTACGACGACATCGCCGACGCGGGCGTCATCGTGATCACCGCCGGCGTGGGGCAAAAGCCCGGCGAGACGCGCATCGACCTCGTGAACAAGAACGTGGCCATCTTCAAGGGCATCATGGCCGAGATCCGCGCGCGAAAATGCGGCGGCATCCTGCTCGTGGTGTCGAACCCGGTGGACATCCTCACCTACGTGTCGGTGAAGCTCTCAGGGCTGCCCGAGCACCGCGTGATCGGCTCGGGAACGGTGCTCGACACCGCGCGCCTGAAGCACATCTTGGGCGCGCGCCTGGGCGTCGACCCGCGCAACGTGCACGCGCGCATCTTAGGCGAGCACGGCGACAGCGAGCTTATCGCCTGGTCGAGCGCGCACGTGGCGGGCATTCCCCTGGAGGACTTCTACAACATGCGCGCGCACGGGTCCTACGAGGAGTTCCGCCGCGAAACGAGCGACACCGTGCGCAACTCCGCCTACGAGATCATCGCGAAGAAGCGCGCCACCTACTACGGCATCGCGATGGCGGTCACGCGCATCTGCGGCGCCATCGTGCGCGACGAGAAGTCGGTGCTGTCGGTGTCGAACTACACGCAAGGCGAGTACGGCATCGAGGACGTGGCGCTTTCAACCCCGTGCATCGTGGGGAAAGACGGCATCGAGTGCCGTATGCCGCCGTCGCTGAACTACCGCGAGCAGTCCGACCTCAAGGAATCGGCACGCACGCTGAAAGAGGTCATCGCGGGACTCGATTTGGCGTAAGCGTTCGGACGCGCGGCGGAACGCGAAGGCGCGGGGACTCAGCCCTGTTCACCCCGCACTCGCGCACCCCTTCGCTACGGCAAAATCCAGGCGGCTTCGGGCCGCGCGACAAGACGGGCGTTGTTGTACGCCATCTCGATCGTCAGGCACGTGCGCGCGGAGTAGTAGCCGTCCTCGCGCTGTATCGCCAGTGCAAGCTCGGGGCGATCCCCCGTCAAGCACAGCGGCAGCAGCAGCTGTATGCGCCCGTTGTAGTACTGCGGCACCGCCAGCATGTAGTTCGCCTCCACGCGCCGCTCCGCCTCGGCGATCGCGCCCTCGAGCAAACGTCGCAGCATCATGCTTTTCTCCGGTCCCTGCAACAGCTCGGGCACGCGGCGAATGTTGTTCTCGTCGCCGAGAATGTGGTCGATGTTCACGCGAATCTCGTAGCGGTAGTCGTAGATGAGCTCGACGGGGTTGTCGGTGAAGCGAACGCGCTCCGGCAGCTCGTCGATGTCGCGCAGCAGCGGGTCGCTCGTCTTGCAGAACGCCCTGAGAAACCACCTCTGGCTGGCGTCCTCGCGCGTGTTCGGCACGAAGAACGCCTAAATGTTCTCGTAGCGCTCGGTGTAGAGCCCCGTGTCGAAGCACGCCACGTCGTCGGTGAGGTACAGATGCGGGTCGGGCTCGCCCGCGGCGTCAAGCTCGTCATGCACCTGGACGATGCGTCGGTACAGGTGCATGACGTAGTTCTTGAGCACGCTGTTGTCGCACCCCCAGTCCTCCTGCGCGGCCAAGTCTGCCAAAATGTCGTAGTTCGACACGTGGCAGAAGGCGAAGTCGAACAGCGTTTCGGGAAGAGTCATCGAAAAGCTCCCTTAGACGAACTTCACCGCTGTGCCGTAAGCGAGCATCTCGGTGCAGCCGTCCATCACGACCTCGGACGAGAAGCGCATCGCCACCACAGCGTCGGCACCAATCGCCTGAGCCTCGGCGATCTTGCGCTGCTCGGCGATCTCGCGCGCCTCGTTGGTCATGTCGGTGTAGGTCTTGATCTCGCCGCCCGCCATGGCCTTGAACCCCGCCATGAGGTCGCGACCGACGTTCTTCGACGTCACGATGTTGCCCCGCACAAGCCCCAGCAGTTGAACCTGAACGCCAGGAACGATATCGGCAGTAGTAACAAGCATAGCGATTCCTTTCTCGACGGCGCCGCGCGGCGGCATGCCCGTTTTCACGATGCGAAAAGTATAACCCCCGAGCGCCACATTGCGCGGGCACGTGGGGAACATCGTGCGGAATCGGCGCGAACGCGGTGCGGGGTTCATGCGCTCGGGACGTGGCTCTGTTGGCGAACGCGGGGACGTAGCCTTGCTCACTGAACCGGTGAACAGAGCCACGTCCCCGTGCTCACTCCTAAAAACGGAGAACCCCGCCGAAGCAGGGGTTCTCGACAAGGGGGTATTCAGCTTGTTGCCGCAGCCTTAC
>JAUNGO010000081.1 GCA_030524475.1 Eggerthellaceae bacterium
ATTGGTAACGTCAGCGAGAAGCGCTCCGGCGCCCCAGGTGGCCCAGCCTTTGGGCCACGCGGCCTTCGCGCCGCGCCCAAAACAAGGGGCAAGATGGGGTGCCCGAGCGCTTCGCAGCGTCGACCCGTTCCGTCCGTTGCGTCAGCAACGGACGGAACTCACTTCCCGTGGCACTTCTTGTACTTCAGGCCCGAGCCGCAGGGGCACGGGTCGTTGCGGCCCACGTTGGCGAAGGGGTCGTCTTTGTCCTTCACGTAGGTCTGCGGCTTGGCGGCGGCGGGCTGGCGCGCGGCCGTCGTGGCCGTGGCGGCGGCCGCCGCCTGCGCGCTTGCCCCCGAGCGCGCCGCGCGCATGCCCGACTGCTCAAGCGCCGCCTCGGGCGAGGAGTAGCTCATCTTGCGCGCCAACGGGTCTTCCTCGTTGATCTTCTCGGGCGCGGGCGCCTTCTTCGCGATCTCCAGGCGCAAAAGAGTGCGCAGGTAGTCGTCGTACATCGAGTTCGTCAGGTTCTCGAACGCCGTGTACGCCTCGTTTTTGTATTCGACGAGCGGGTCGCGCTGACCGAACGCGCGCAGTCCGATGCCGGTTTTGAGGTAGTCCATCTCGGAGAGGTGCGCCATCCACTTGGTGTCGATGATGCGCAGCATCACCTGCGCGGCGAGGTTTTTCATCATGCCCTCGCCGAGCAGTTCCGCCTTCTCGTCGTAAATGCCGGTCATGAGGCCCTCGATGGCCTCCTTCACCGCCTCGGGGTCGTCGTCGTGGTCGAGCTGCTGCACATGGAAGTCGGTGCGCCCCGTGGTGTTGGCCACCCACAGGTCGACCGCCTTGGTGTCCCAATCGTCGCTGGCGGAGCGCTCGGGGCAGTTCTCCGCCACGATGGCCTCGGCGGCGTCGGCGATGATACCCGGCATGTGCTCGGACATATCCTTGCCGTCGAGGATGGCGTTGCGCTCCTCGTAGATTGCCTTGCGCTGCAGGTTCATCACGTCGTCGTACTCGAGCACGTTTTTACGCGCGGAGAAGTGCATCGCCTCGACCTGGCGCTGGGCGCTCTCAATGGACTTGGACACCATCGACGCCTGGATGGGCATGTCGTCTTCCATGCCCGACTTCTCCATCATGTTGGCGATGGAGTCCATGCGGTTGCCGCCGAAAAGGCGCATGAGGTCGTCTTCGAGCGAGAGGTAGAACTGCGTGGCGCCCGGGTCGCCCTGACGGCCCGCGCGGCCGCGCAGCTGGTTGTCGATGCGGCGCGACTCGTGGCGCTCGGTGCCGATGACGCACAGGCCGCCCGCCGCCCGCACGCGCTCCTGCTCCTCGGCGCACACCTTCTTCGCGTCGGCGAGGGCCGCCGCGCGCTGCTCGTCGGTCGGGCGGGTTGCGTTCGGGTTGCCCTCCTCGTCGAGCTCGGGGGCGTCGGGGTTAAGCCCGCGTGCTCGCAGCAGGTCGTCGGCGAGCACCTCGGGGTTGCCGCCGAGCAGGATGTCGGTGCCGCGGCCGGCCATGTTGGTGGCGATGGTCACCGCGCCCACGCGCCCCGCCTGCGCCACGATGTGCGCCTCGCGCTCGTGGTTTTTGGCGTTCAAGGTCTCGTGCTTGATGCCGCGCTTGTCGAGCAGGCGCGAAAGCCGCTCGGAGCTCTCGATGGACACGGTGCCGATCAGGCACGGCTGGCCGGCCGCGTGGCGCGCCGCCACGTCGTCGGCGACGGCGTTGAACTTCGCGTCCACCGTGCGGTACACCAGGTCGTTCTCGTCGACGCGCGCCACCGGCTTGTTCGGCGGGATGGCCGTCACAGGCAAGTTGTAGATCTGGCGGAACTCGGCGTCCTCGGTCATGGCGGTGCCCGTCATGCCCGCAAGCTTCTCGTAGAGGCGGAAGTAGTTCTGCAGCGTGATGGTGGCAAGCGTTTGGTTCTCCTCGCGAATGCTCACGTGCTCTTTCGCCTCCACCGCCTGGTGCAGGCCCTCCGACCAGCGGCGGCCCTCCATGATGCGGCCCGTGAACTCGTCGACGATCTTCACCTCGCCGTCGACCACCACGTAGTCGACGTCGCGGTGGAAGAGGAACTGCGCCTTGAGCGCCTGCTGCAGGTGGTTCGCCAGCTGACCCGACGGGTCGGCGTAGATGTCGTCGATGCCCAGCATCGCCTCGATCTTCTCCAAGCCCACCTCGGTGGCGTTGATGGTGCGCTTGGCCTCGTCCATCTCGAAGTCCTCGTCGAGTTTGAGCCCCGGCATCACGGCGGCGAAACGCTTGTAGGTGTCGGCCGCGCGCGTGCCCGCGCCCGAGATGATGAGCGGCGTGCGCGCCTCGTCGATGAGGATGGAGTCCACCTCGTCGACGATGGCGAAGTGGTGCCCGCGCTGCACGCGGTTGCCCGCGCGCGTGACCATGTTGTCGCGCAGGTAGTCGAAGCCGAACTCGGAGTTCGTGCCGTAGGTGACGTCGGCTTTGTACGCGGGAATCTTCGCGGCGGGCTTCATGCCGTTTTGGATAAGGCCCACCTCCATGCCGAGGAAGCGGTAGATTTGCCCCATCCACTCGGAGTCGCGCCGGGCCAGGTAGTCGTTCACTGTGACGATGTGCACGTTGTGCCCGGGGATGGCGTTGAGGTAGCCCGCCAGCGTGGAGACGAGCGTTTTGCCCTCGCCGGTTTTCATCTCGGCGATTTGCCCCGCGTGAAGCGCCATGCCGCCGATGAGCTGCACGTCGAAGTGGCGCAGGCCCGTGGTGCGCACGCTGGCCTCGCGCACGGCGGCGAAGGCCTCGGGCAGAAGGTCGTCGAGCGACTCACCCGCCTCGTAGCGCTCGCGGAACTGCGCCGTGAGGCCGCGCAGCTCCTCGTCTGAGCGCGCCTGCATCTCCGGCTCGAGCGCGTTGATGCGCTCGACCGTTTTCTCGTAGCTTTTAAGCTGCTTGCCCTCGCCGAGGGAGAGCAGCTTGGAGAGGAATCCCATACGTTTCCGTCTTTCTCTTGCTGGGTAAACAGCGGCGCCGCCAGCGCGTGCGGCGGCGTCCGCCTGCGGAAAAACACACGTGGGATTATTCTAATGCAGCACACAAGCCAGCAAGAGAATTACATACGAGCGACAAGGAGGAGGTGGCGCAATCAAATGCCAGTTATTTGTGGGACAGCATTTATAAGCCAAGGGCTTAACTACGGCAAGCCACTATGTTCGCCCAGGAAATCCGAGAGGCTCTATTTTCTTGAGATAATCTTTCTTCAGCGTTTGCCAGTTTCCGAAGAAGATCTGCTCAGACTTGCTAAAAGGAACGCCCCTGCTCTTCTTCTCACGCAAAAGCTCCAAGGTGCAGAAAAGGTCAGCGCATTGGAACAGCCGATAGTCACTTGGGAAAACCCTTCGGAAGTCGACGTCGAAGAAGACCGCCCCGAACACACTGTTGATGATGTTGGTCACCATCGCCTGACCGTTGTCGTAGTAGGCAACCACCCGGTCGAAGCCGATGAAATACTCCATGTTCTCCAGGAAGAAGACCGACACTTCCCGCGAGAGGCGCGCCTTGAGCTTCATGGTGTCGGGGTACTCTCGTTTGCTTATGCAGAAGGTTTTGTACGAGATGTCACACCTTCGCGCAAAGCCGAGAAGACGCGCGAACAGCCTGCGCCTATCTTGCAGGCCCATGTTTTGATACTCATCCTCCCTGCGCACCATCGGTCCCGTGTGGAGGGCCTTTGCATGCGGCCAACCCGCCTCGGTCAAAGACAAAGAAAGCCTGCGCAGCTGCTTGTCAATAGGATGAGCCTGATCGTGAAAGACAAACGTCAACAGGTAGAAGTCGGAGTTGCTGCCGCAATCGCCCGACTCGTCAATGAATATGCTGAGCTCCGAATAAGCGCCCAAGCTGCCCCCTGAGACAAAGATGGCGGGGGAAGCCCCCGCCGCGGGTGGACCCGGGTCTCAACGACCAGTCCATCTGTTGAGAAATTTTAGCCGTTTCCGCCCAAATTCGCAAGATAGCAGCGCGTTTTGTGCATACAATTGACGTATGTTGTTGCATACTTTTTTGTTCTCAAAACGCGCCGTTGTTGTTAAGTCGGAGAAGCGGGTGTGAGCGCGGGGGACATGGGGCAACAAGCAGAACGGTTACGCAATACCGGCCGAAAACCCAAGCTCTTCCGCAAGGATCGTATATACATAAGCGGGGCTCTCGCGATAAAGACCCGTTTCCTCGTCCATCACCAACGACAACGTTTTCGTCGCTTGCAGGCGAGAAAACGCCTCTGGAACACTTGTGCCGCGTTTCTCGACCAAAAGCCTTACAAGTCCATCGCATACCGACTCTTGAAGAAATTCGACGTCGTTCACATGCTCACCCCCAGATTGCTTAGGAGCCCGAGAGCCCTCGGGGTGTGAAAGATCACGCGACTGCGCCCCCGTTGCGCATGCATATCGTTTGCAGGGCGTTCATTGTGTCGTTAAAGGGCAAGGTGTGCTCGATATCATAGAATTCATCAAGGTAACGAATACCTTCGTACTTGGACAAGTACCCCATAGCTTCTTGAGGGTTCATGCCGAATCGGGAAGCAAACTCAAACACGCATGCCGTAATGTAGGTGATCTTGCTTTTTTCTTCCGCAGACACAACAAACCCTCCCATCTAGCCGCAACTCGCTTGTACGCATTATAAATCGTTTTACGGCAGCGCCGCACTCAGACAACGTTGCGCAATTAGGAATCGGAAATCGACGAGAGAGAAAGGCTGCCCGCTACCCAAACTTCAACACCGCACGGTTAGCTGCGGAAAGCCGCGCAGAAGCCAAGATACTCGCAACCCCCACACCTACTCCGACACGAAAACTACTTTGCACCCACATTTTTGTATATGATATTCGCCCGTTGCTCCACATTTTTGTATATGAAACTCGCTTATCATCGAGCACAAGCCCAGGCGAAAAACCGCTTGCGCCTGTTGCGTCATTCGGGGTTATGCGAAAGGGTCACGAATTACGCAGAAGAATCGCCACGATCTGCGCGACGCAGGCACGTTGGCGTTGGTGCGCTACCGCCCGACGCCTTCGAACAGCTCGGCGAGCGTGACGTCCAAAGCGCGCGCCAGCTTCTCGATGTTCGAGAGCGTGACGTTGCGCATGCCGCGTTCGATGCTCGCAAGGTAGGACCGCTCGACACCCGAAAGCGCCGAGAGCTCCGCCTGGCTCAGCCCCCGCGCAACGCGAAGCGCGGCCACACGAGCGCCGAAGCTCGCCTGTAAGGCGGCGCGATCGGCGGCCGCGCAGTCGGCGGCGGAAGCGGGAGGCTCAGGCGAAACGGAGTCCCCAACCGCATTGCCATCGACAGGCGCACTGGCGCGCTCGACGAGAGCATTGTCGCCGGCGGCGCGACCGGAAGGCGTAGCCAAAGCGAAACTATCGGAAGGTATGTTGCGAACAGTCATGTTCAAACGAATTAGACCTTATGGCACGAAACCGTCGCACCATCTACGGGCACAGCACAACAACGAGGGTTGCCACGTGGCGACCGCCTACGCAACGCCTCGACTCCATTCCCGGCGCATCAAACCGATCTTCGGCGCCAAACGAGTTCCAAACTTGAAGCGCGGGCGCCCCACAAA
>JAUNGO010000020.1 GCA_030524475.1 Eggerthellaceae bacterium
CGCCCGTCCCGCCGCGCGCGTGCCGAATTGGCGCAGCGCCACCATCAGGCAAAACGCCGCGATCACCGCCGCGCCGAGGAAAGGCCACGTCACGCGGTTCACCACGTTGTACACGTCGGTCAAGTGGTCGAGCGCCTCGTCGTCAAGCGCGTAGGCTTGGCTCACGCTTGCCAGCGCGCGCATCGTGGGCGCGGCGTCGGCGTCGGCGCTGGGGCTCTCAACCACGGCGCGCGCGGCGGCGCTCCAGCGCTCGGCGGTTGGCGACCCTTCCGCGCACGAGGCGCGTGCCGCGTCGAGCACGACTTCCGCCAACGCGTCCCGCGCGCCTTCCTCGCCCAAATCGGCGCGCCCGTAGTCCTCGACGGTGAAGTCGCGCACCTCGTTCGCCACGGCGGTGAGCGAGGTGGGCTCGTAGGGGGAAAGCTCGAAGGCGCTCGTGCGCTGCGAGAGCATATCGGTCGTTTGCGGCAAGCAGCACACGGCAAACCCGCAGATGGCGAACGTGACGCCGAGAAACACCGCCGCAATGGCGGAAACGACGCTTCCTTGCGTTTTGTTGCCGATCACAGCTCAAGACCGCCTTCCACGTCGGCGTCGACCCAGACGGTGGCCGCCGTCATGCCCTCGTTGTCCTTCGAGATGGTGGGGTGGGGTCCCAGGCGGCTGAACACGCCTTGGAACTTTCCGTTGTAAAGGTAGAGGCCGTTGAGGTTGTTGTACAGGCGCGGCTCGCTCGACACCGCCTCGTCGGCCGCTGCCTCGATGCCCGCATCGGGCGGCAGCGTCTCGGTTTTGTGCGGGCGGATGTAGCGCTGCACGATGAAGGGGTAGCCCGCGCGCCCGTTCGCGAACGCGTCGACAAGCCGCTCCCATTCTTCCTGCGTGACCTCGCACCCGGCGTAGACGTTGTCCGAGCCGTAGTGGTCGGACGGCTTGATGATCCACTCTGCGCGGTTCGCGCGGATTTGCGCGACGTTCACCTGCGCGTCGTCGAGAAACGCCGTGAGCGGCACGGTTTGCTCGACGAAGCTTACCTCCTCGGCGGTCAAAAACGCGCACGTCTCAGGCTTGAACAGCACTTCGAAGATTTGCTTGTCGTGCACGATGTGCCCCGCGAAGCTGCCGATGAGCGCCACCTTCTCCGCGCGCACCGCCTCGATGAGCGCCTGCGAGGCGTCCCAATACTCAAGCACGTCGTTGGTGACGCAGCGTCGCCAGATGGCGTCGACGCGCCCGCCCGCGCCGTCACGCAGCACTTCGCCGTCGAAGGTAAGCTCACGCACGTCGGCGACAGTGCACTCCACGCCGCGCGCGCGAAACTTCTCGGCGAACAGGTGGAACTCGTCAACCACGCCGTTTTCCAGGTAGTCGCAGATGGCGATGCGCGGGTGCTCGACGCGGTGTGCGTAGGTGGCGTAGATCCCTAGGAACTCGTCGACCCACGGCTCGAACAGGTCGCAGCCCTGCACCTGGTGGCGGCTTGCGAACTCTTGAAAAGCCGCCGTGCCCAAAAGCGAGTTCGTGATCTCGCGGTTCTCGTTCATGCCGGAGGAACCGTCGCCGTTGAACTCGCAGAACCGCACGCGGTAGTCGTCCTCGTCAAGGAAGGTGTCCACGCGCGCGAACGGCAGCAGCGCGTCGTAGCCGCGCGGCAGCAGGATAAGCTCCTCAAGGCGCGGGTCGAAGTCGAACACGCGGCGGTAGGTGGGGTCGTCCAAGTAGCGCTGCATCACCTTGCAGAGGATTCGGTGCGCGGTTTCCGCCGTGCGCTTCATGGCGTCGTAGGTTTGTCGGTTGAAAAGCCGCGGCACGAACGAGCAGTCCACCACGCGGTGGTGCACGATGGCGGTGGAGTTGCGCATATAGGCGTGCGCGGCGCGGCGGCTTGCCACGTCGCCGCCGAGTTGGTTGATAATGTCGAAATACTCGCGTGTGTAGTCGGCGTTGGTTGTCATGGGGTTTCGCCCTTCTTCGGGAACAAGTTGCACAAAGAAGAAGTGTAGCAGAAACCCCTGGTGCGTCGGCGTTGGACGGGCACGTGGACGGATACCTCCGCAACGCGCCGCCTGCAGGCTCATTGCCGCGCGTGAGCGCTGAACCGCCCCATGGGGGTAGCGGGGCGGCATTACGGCAACGAGCCGCCGCGCGGGCGCGTTAAACCGCGTCGATGATCCTTCGCTCGTTCGCGGCCTGCTCGACGACGTCGACGATGGACTCGATGGGGCGGTTGCGGTCGTTGGTGAACCATTCGGTGAAAATCGACAAGGTGCCGGCGATGTAGAAGCGCACGGCGTAGTCGACTGCGGCATCGTCCGGCTTGAAGCCGGCGGGCGCGGCGGCTAAAACCGCCTTACGCACAGGCTCCCTCAACGCCTCGACCATTTGGTCTATCGACATTTTGGCGATGACGTTGCGGTAAAGCTCGGGGTCTTCCTCGGTGACGGCCTTCAGCTCCACCAGCACGCGTCGCATGAACTGGGGGGTTGATATCTCGCGCTCGCCCGCAGGGGCGGTAAGCGCCTGCGCCACGCGCTCGATGAGGATGTTGCTCTCCTTTTCCACGAGCGCGTCGATAGAGGGGAAGTGCAGGTAGAACGTCTTGCGGTCGATGTCGGCCTCGCGCGCAAGGGCGCTCACGGTTATCTTGCCGATGCCCTTTTCGCTGGCGAGCTTGCGAAACGCTTGGCGGATGGCCTTTTGCGTCTTTACCACGCGGCGGTCGACCTTCTGTGGTGACTTGCATGCGTCCATGCGGTTCCCCCTGACTTCTCTATAAGTGTGAATTAAATCACATTCGAGATTAACTAGACAACCTCGCTTCATATTGTGTAGGAATAATATAATCCCCATTTATAGGAAAAACAACACTTGTGGAGAAAGTAATAAATGGGGTAAAGTCGGCATATGCGGAATAGCGAAGGAGAAAGCAACAGGTCGGCGACGGCTTGTGTCGCGGCGGTAACGGTGCAGACTCGCGGCCTTGCTTCTCCGATAAGCTGACGGGGAAAGCGGAAGGCCGGACGGGCAACACGACCGGCCAGGAAGCGAAAAGACAAGCCGCCTAGGCGCGACTTGCCGGGAAAGCGGAGGTGCTGCAAACATGAAGGCAATGGATTTCGCGAAGCGCACGGCGGCGAACAAGCTGGTCGACTACTTGTTGGAAGACCCCGAGCGCAACATGGCCAACGTGATGGACAAAATCAACGCAATGGTGCCCGACGCCTTGTTTCCGTCGCAGCGCCGCGCCTTCACCAACGCCATCGAACAAAAGAACAACTGGTATCAACTCATCATGCGCATGACGAAGCTCAACCCCGAGGTTGTGGGACCGCTCGTGAAAACGTTTTTGGTGGACGCGAACCTGGTGGCGTGGGGCAAGCAGGAGAAGGCGCGCGAGAAGTACCAGTGCAACATCCCGTGGGCCATTCTGCTCGACCCCACGAGCGCCTGCAACCTGCATTGCACGGGTTGCTGGGCGGCGGACTACGGCCACAAGCTGAACCTGACGTTCGAGGACATCGACTCCATCATCTGCCAGGGCAAAGAGCTCGGCGTGCACGTGTACATCTACACGGGCGGCGAGCCGCTGGTGCGCAAGGCCGACCTCATCCGCCTGTGCGAGAAGCACCCCGATTGCGCGTTTTTGTGCTTCACGAACGCCACACTCATCGACGAGGCGTTTTGCCAGGAGATGATTCGCGTGAAGAACTTCGTGCCCGCCATCTCGGCCGAGGGCGACGAGCTTGCCACCGACTCGCGGCGCGGCGAGGGCGTGTATCAAAAGATCGATGCCGCGATGGACTTGCTGCGCGCGCACGGTCTGCCCTTCGGCGTGTCGTGCTGCTACACGAGCGCGAACGCGGTCAGCGTGGCAAGCGAGGAGTACGTCGACTGGCTGATCGACAAGGGCGCTTTGTTCGCGTGGATCTTCACGTACATGCCGGTGGGCCACGGCGCGTCGGTCGAGCTGATGCCGACGCCTGACAACCGCGAGCACCTGTACCGTTTCGTTGAGCGGATGCGCGCGGAAAAACCGCTTTTCCTGCTCGACTTCCAGCACGACGGCGAGTACGTAGGCGGCTGCATCGCCGGCGGGCGGCGCTACCTGCACATCAACGCGGCGGGCGACGTGGAGCCCTGCGTGTTCGTGCACTACTCCAACGCCAACATCCACGACGTGTCGCTGCTCGATGCGCTGCGCTCGCCGATCTTCATGGCATACTACGAGAACCAGCCGTTCAACGAGAACTACCTGCGCCCGTGCCCGATGCTCGAGAACCCCGAGTGCTTGGAGCGCATGGTGCACGAGACGGGGGCGAAGTCGACCGACCTTGAGCACGCGGAAACGGTCGAGGAGCTGTGCGGCAAGTGCAAGGACGCCGCGGCGGCATGGAAGCCGGTGGCGGAGCGCATTTGGACCGATGGGCAAGACGCGCGCGCGAAGAACCGCGACCGCACCTACATGGGCATGGCCGACACCGACATCGAGAAGTTCGAGGCGCTCGGCCGCACGCTGCACGGCGCGTTCGACGAGGACCGCGACCCTCGCAGCATCGCCGAGCAAAAAGCCGCACGCAACCAGAAGATGGTAGGGTAGGGAAGTTCCGCTTTCGCCGCCTTTTGTAACAAGATGAAGAAATTTCTCGCGAAAGCGTGCGTTGGGGAATAAAATCGCTTCTGTATGTTTTTTGCGCTGCGGCAGACGATAAGTCGCGCGGCGGCGCGCAGGTGAAAAAGGAGCGACACTCATGGCAGGCGAGAAGAAAGACCTCGACTGGTCCAACTTGGACTTCAGCTATCACAAGACCGACTACAGCTTTGTGGCCAACTGGAAAGACGGCGCGTGGGACGAAGGCGCCCTGACCAGCGACCACAACATCTCGTTGTCGGAGTGCGCGGGCATCTTCCACTACTGCCAAGAGGTTTTCGAGGGCTTGAAGGCATACACCACCGAGGACGGCTCCATCGTGTGCTTCCGCCCCGACCTCAACGCCGAGCGTATGGCCGACTCCGCCACGCGGCTTGAGATGCCGGCGTTCCCGAAGGAGCGCTTCATCGACGCCGTGAAGCAGGTTGTGGCCGCCAACGCCGCGTGGGTGCCGCCGTTCGGCTCGGGCGCGACGCTCTACGTGCGCCCGTTCATGATCGGGTCAGGCGAGGTCATCGGCGTGGCGCCGGCGCCTGAGTACCACTTCCGCATCCTGGTGACGCCGGTGGGCCCGTACTTCAAGGGGGGCTTAAAGCCCATCACGCTGTGCATCGCGAAGTACGACCGCGCTGCTCCGCACGGCACGGGCAACATCAAGGCGGGCCTCAACTACGCCATGAGCCTGAAGCCCACGATGGACGCGCACCGCGGCGGGTTCGCCGAAAACCTCTACCTCGACTCGCAGTCGCGCACCTACGTGGAGGAGACGGGCGGCGCGAACGTGCTGTTCGTGAAGGCCGACGGCACGCTGGTGGTGCCGCAGTCGCACACCGACTCCATTCTGCCCTCGATCACCCGCCGCTCGCTCGTGCAGGTGGCGGAGGACCTCGGCATGACCATCGAGCAGCGCCCCGTCACGTGGGACGAGGTGAAAAGCGGCGCGTTCGTGGAGTGCGGCCTGTGCGGCACGGCGGCGGTCATCTCGCCGGTGGGCACCATCGTCGAGGACGAGAACACGAAGGTGGAGTTCCCGCAGGGCTTGACCGAGATCGGCCCTGCGATGAAGAAGCTGCGCGAAACGCTCACGGGTATCCAAGACGGCGCGCTTGAGGACAAGCACGGCTGGGTGTTCAAGATCCAGTAAGCGCAGAAGCCTGCGAGGGTTTGTGACAAGGGGACAGGTCATTTGTCACATTGCGCTCGTGGGATGCTCGGCGAGGGGGCGCTTCGATGTTTCGGCATCGGGGTGCCTCTTCACGTAATATGACAAATGACCTGTCCCCTTGTCAGAGTCGCAAGGGTTTGCCCAGCTCGGCGGAAAGCGCGGGCAGAAGCTCGGCGAACGTTGCCTCGACGACGTCCTTCTTGAGCTGGCACTCCCAAATGACGTGGACGTTCCAGCCGCACGACTGAAGCGCCTTGAGGTTTATGGCGTCGCGCTGCACGTTGCGGTCGAACTTCGCTTGCCAATACTCGACGTTGCGTTTCGGCGGCGGCGGGCAGCAGTGCGGGCACCGATGCCAAAAACAACCTCTGACCTCGATGCAGGTTTTCTTTCCCGGCCATGCTATGTCGGGCTTTCCCGGCGCTTTCCATTGTAGGCGGTATCCGCCAAGCCCCGCCTCACGCAGCCTTTTGCGCACGAGCATTTCCGGCTTGGTGTCTTTGCTCTTGTTGCCTTGCATGCTGCGGTGAGTGCCGTAGGTCGAGGCAGGCGGTGCGGCGCTTTTCCGCGCGGCGTGCGTACGTGCGCCTTTGCTAGGCGTGCCGCCGCTCGCGCCTTCGCCTTCGCCGTGCGCATCGCCGAGCGTGCCGTCTTTACCGTTCTCGCCGTCGCCTTCCGCGCTTTTCCCCGCCTCAAGCAGCGGCCTGAGCACCTCGCCCCACCGCTCGACGAGCCGCTCCTCGCTCCACGAGGCGTTCGCGGGGCTGGTGGAGGGCAGCACCACCGCCTCGATTCCCGTGCGATATTGGAGGTATTTGCGGTACAACCGTCCCGCCGTGCCGCCGTTGCACACCACGGCCTCGATGCGCGCGGCGTCGAGCATGCGCTCGATGCGCGCGGGCGTCACGTTCTTGATGCTCGCGTCGCTTGAGCCTTTGATGTCGCATTCCTCGATGACGTCCCAAAGCGCGATGCCGCACGAAAGCAGCATGTCCCGTTTCTTCGGTATGGTTTCCGGCACGGGGCGCTTAACGCACGCCGCCAGAACCCTCCAAAAGCGGTTTTGCGGGTTGCCGTAGTAAAACTCGTTCGCGCGCGAGAGCGCCGAGGGAAACGACCCGAGCACCAAAACGCGCGATGCCTCGTCGAACACGGGGTCGAACCCATGCGCGATATGTCGATACTTCGAAGCCATGCGCCCCAGTATAGACGAGAAGTGCTACCGCTCGGCTATACTTTAGCCATGAGAACGCACGAAAGGGGCAGCGAATGGGTGCAAGCGCGAAAAACGCGACAGGCGAAACGGTTGTAGAAGACGCCAAGGTGGAGGCGGGAAAGTCGAACGTTCTGGACGCGCGGCTTTCCCTTGCGGAAGTGCGAGCGCAGCGCGACGCGGCGCCGGCGGGAATAATGGCGCGCGACATGCTTCCCGAGAATCTTTCCGTGCAAGACTTGGCTGTCTTGCTGAAAACCACGGTGCGCGGGTGGCAAGAGCTGCAGGCGTACTACCGCTGCGCGCTCATGGAGGTGGAAACCAAGTTCAAGGTGCTCAACGAGCAGTTTTCGCTCGAGTACGACCGCAACCCCATCGAAACGATCAAGACGCGCATCAAGTCGCCCGAAAGCCTGGCGGAGAAGCTGGCGCGCAAAGGGCTGGTGTTCGGCATCGACACGGTCGAGCGCGAGATATTCGACGTGGCGGGCATTCGCGTGGTGTGCTCGTTTCCCGAGGATATCTTCCTGGTGGCCGACTGCCTGCTTGCGCAGGACGACATCACGCTCATCGAGCGCAAGGACTACATCGCGAACCCCAAGCCGAACGGCTACCGCGGGCTGCACCTGATCGTCGAGGTGCCCATCTTCTTGCATAACGAGAAGCGCCCGATGAAGGTGGAAGTGCAGCTGCGCAGCATCGCGATGGACTTCTGGGCAAGCCTTGAGCACAAGCTGCGCTACAAGAAGAAGCTCGACGTCGAGTTGGCAGCGGAGCTCGAGGACGAGCTTCTGGCATGCTCGAACGCCGCTGCCGACCTCGACGTGCGTATGCAGATGATCCGCAACCGCATAGAGGCGTCGCGCCGCGCGCAGTAGTGCCCCACTTTTGCGGGAATTGTCCTTTGCCGCACATATTCCTCACATCCCGCGTTGCGGTCTTGCGCGTTGCGGGCGTTGGCTTATACTGTCTTGCAGCCTGCAGGCGACGCGGGCGCGCAGGGCGCGCGGCGCGGCCATCATAGCGGGCATCCGTTTATCCAGAGTCGGGGGAGAGAGTTGGCTTGTTGATCCCGACACCAACCTGGCGAGCGCGCCAAGGTGGTCCGGCCAGCAGCGATGAAGGAGGAGACTTCATGAGCGAACAACGCAACAGCTATCTTTTCACGTCCGAGTCCGTGACCGAGGGGCATCCCGACAAGATGTGCGACCAGATTTCGGACGCCATTCTGGACGCCATCTTGGCGAAGGAGACCGAGCTTGAGCGCGCGGGCTACATCGCGCCGAACGGCCAGCCCGCCGACGTGTCGAAGGTGCGCTGCGCCTGCGAGACGCTGGTGACCACGGGGCTTGTGGTGGTTGCGGGCGAGATTCGCACGCAGGCGTACGTGGACGTGCCCGCCATCGTGCGCGACGTGGTGTGCGAGATCGGTTACGACCGCGCGAAGTACGGCTTCGACGGCACCACGTGCGGCGTGATGAACGCCATCCACGAGCAGTCGCCCGACATTGCCATGGGCGTCGACGAGAGCTTTGAGGCGCAGCACGGTACCGCCGCCGACGAGTACGAGCGCGTGGGCGCGGGCGACCAGGGCATGATGTTCGGGTATGCTTGCAACGAGACGAAAACCCTCATGCCGATGCCCATTTACCTGGCGCAACGCATGAGCGAGCGTTTGAGCGCCGTGCGCAAGGACGGCACGCTCGGCTATTTGCGCCCCGACGGCAAGACGCAGGTGTCGGTGCGCTACATTGACGGCAAGCCCGTGAACGTGGAGAAGGTGGTCGTGTCGACCCAGCACGCCGAAGAGGTCGACAACGCCACGCTGCGCGCCGACCTCATTGAGCACGTGGTGAAGCCGGTGCTGGCGGCGGAAGGCGTTGAGCTGGCGGAAAACGCCGAGGTGCACATCAACCCCACGGGGCGCTTCGTCATCGGCGGTCCTATGGGCGACGCGGGTGTGACGGGCCGCAAGATTATCGTCGACACCTACGGCGGCATGGGTCGCCACGGCGGCGGCGCGTTTTCCGGTAAGGACTGCACGAAGGTTGACCGCTCGGCTGCTTATGCGGCGCGCTGGGTGGCGAAAAACGTGGTGGCGGCCGGTCTGGCCGACCGCTGCGAGGTGCAGGTTGCCTACGCCATCGGCGTGGCGCGCCCGGTGAGCGTGATGGTTGACACCTTCGGAACCGAGTACGTGCCCACGTCCGACATCGAGCGCGCGGTGGCCAAGGTGTTCGACCTGCGTCCCGGCGCCATCATCGACGAGCTCGACCTGCGTCGCCCCATCTATCGCAAGACGGCTGCCTACGGCCACTTCGGCCGCGAGTTGCCCGAGTTCACGTGGGAGCGCACCGACAAGGTGGACGCCCTGAAAAAGGCGTGCGGGCTGGCGTAAGGGCAGATCGCGAACACGGCCGCCGCGTCGAAGGGCGCGGCGGCCGTGTTGTTGAATGGGTGCCGCGTGACAAGCGACCTGTCCCCTTGTCACGTCTGCGGCTTGGGGTTCGCTACTCCAGCGCTGCCTCGACGGCTTCGACGAGGAACGCGGTGGCTCCTGTGCCGCAGGGGTCGTCGTAGTAGCTGACGAAGCGCTCGTCGGCGAGATAGCCCTGCGCGAGCCCGCGGTAGGCTTGGGGCTCAGGCTCGGCTCCCCAATGGATGCCGATCCAGCGGCGGTGCAGCTCCACGAGCTGCGCCGCCTCGGGGCTGTGCGGGTCGCCCGTTGCCAGAGCAGCTTTCAACGCGGCTAGGACGTCCTGCTCAAGCTGCTCTTTTTCGTCCCACTCGGTGCGCGAAAGCCCCATCATGCGCTCGTTCGCCTCCTCGATCGTCTCCGTGCCGTAGCGCTGCCTGGCCTCCGCGCCGTACGTTTCCTCGAACTGCCGCAAACCTTCCCGCTTCATTTCCTTGAACGTTTCCTCAGCGCTCATCTGCTCGATCCTTTCCGCTCGCGCCAACGCCGCCTGTGTTTGGGCGATGGCTTGGTTTAACTCCTGCTGTTGCGCGCGCAGGCTTTCGAGATGGGCGGCGAGGGCGCGAGGCAGGTTGGGGTTGTCGGTCGCCAACAGCTCGGCGATTGCGGCAAGCGGCATCCCGCACGCCCGCATGGAAAGCACGTGCGCCAGCCGGCGGGCGTCGCGCTCGCTAAAGACGCGATAGCCGTTGGCCGCGCGCTCAGGCGCCAAAAGGCCGAGCGCCTCGTAGTGGCGCAGAGTGCGCGTGCTCACACCCGCGAGCCTCGCCAGCTCCCCGATGGTGTAATGCGTTGTGTTCGTCATACGTCGCCTTTCCGCGGTGCGGTTGCCCTATACCGGGGGATGGCATTGACGGTTTCAAACGGTGAATGAACCTCGTGCCCGTTTCTCGCGCCCGCTTTTCCCGCACGCCCATCATGGCACAGTGGACACCTTACCGCGACGTCAAGGTCAAGCGCGCGGAGAATAAAATGCTAATCGCCGCACAATTTGCGGAGATTACGGGGAGACGGGGATGGGGGCGTATTGCGCGGGGGCAAAACATTGAGCTCAAATGCGCAAGGAATGCCCGGTTCCTTTGCGGGATTGGCGCAGCTTTGTTGCTGGCATGCTGCTTCAAGGCAGTGGCTTGGGTGCAGATCGGACACTGTGTCGCGTGAAAAGCAGATACGACATCGGAACGGGTCGGGAACTCATTGCCTCACAATGGTACACTTGCCTTATTGCCCAATACGCTTGTTAGGAAAGCCCATGGCGTTTTATTCGTCTGCCAGCAATAAGTCGATTTGGCGCGGTGTCGACTACTTCGAAAACGGCCGCGTGAAGACGAGCCATAAGGTGTCGCCTGGGTTGTTCGAGGGGGCTGTCGAAGGTGGAGATGGGGCCGCTTACGACGTCCTCATCGATTTGGACCACCCGAAAAAATCAAGCTGCACCTGTCCGTTTGCAAGCGGAAGGCGCGTTGTTTGCAAGCATATGGTTGCGCTCTATTTCGCAAGCGTCACCGGCTCGCTCGATGCCTTCCACGATGACGTGCGGGAGCTGGAGGCTCAATACGAGCTGGCTGAAAAGAAATGGCGCGAAGACGAGCTCGATCGCATTACGAAGGAGGTGCGCAGCCTTTCCGCCAAGGAGGCGAAAGACAAGTTGATAGACTTGCTCTATCAAAACTCCCTCGACTATCGATATCGCAACGACTATTGGTAAACAGCAACAGGCTGTTGCTTGGCAAGGGGAGATTGCGCAAGCATAATGGTTCACGTGGGCGTCGGGGTTCCCGGCCTAAAGCGTTGGCGCGAAGAGTAGCAGAGGCGAGCTACCCCGGTATGACAAACGACCTGTCCCTTTGTCGCGTTAGCGGGCGCCTACGGCAGCGGCGAAGATTTGGGCGAGGCGCGCAGGGTCGCAATCGGGGTGTTGGCGGTGCGCTCCCATGAGGCCAGACAGGGCGAAGGCTGTCGACAACTGGTCTTCCTCTGGCACCTGCGCCGCGATGCGCTCGGTCAGACGGTCGATGAAGGGGCCGGCCACGTTGTTCGCCGCCAACACGTCGGCGTAGCGGTGGAAAGCGGGCTTGCCGAGCACGCTGATCAAGCGCAAAGCGAAGCCCTCGGGGTCGGCGAGCGGGTTGGGGGATGTGACAAGCTCGTCGGCCACGCAGTCGGCCAGATGCGCGGCGAACGCCCCGCAAAGCTCGTCAAGGCTGCGATAGTGCAGGTAGAACGCCGCTTTGCTGATATCCGCCTGTTTCGCGAGCGCCGTCACGGAAAGCTCGGCAAGCGGCGACGAGGCGACAGCTTCCCCGAACGCCTCGATGATGCTCGCCTCGGCGCGCTGCCAGCGGGCGTCCTCGCGGCGCTTGTCTTCTTTCGAGCTGCCTTGTTGCCCGCCTTTAGAATCCGTGCATTCCATGGAATTCCTCCGTACCCTGTGTCTGTTAGGCTCATGCATCTATACTAATTGACAACAGTCAAATAGTAAAGCCAGGGAGGAAACCATGGCAACCATGAAAACGATTCGCGCCCGCCACGCGGTGCGCGCTTACAAGGACGATGCGATAAAGCCCGACGCGCTCAAGCGTCTGCGCACTGTCGTCGACGAGGCGGCGCGGGAAAGCGGTCTCAACATTCAGTTGGTCGAGAACAACCCCGAGGCGTTCAACATCCTCGCGCGCTTCGGCGTGGTGCGCGGCGCCAGGCAGTACGTTGCGCTCGTCGTGCGCGAGGACACGCCCGACGAGGCCATCGGCTACTGGGGGCAAAAAATCGTGCTCGAGGCGCAGGATTTGGGTCTCAACACCTGCTGGTGCGCGCTGTGCTCGCGCAAGAAGTCGCGCGCGAAAGTGGGCGAGGGTGAGAAGATTCGCCTCGTCATAGCGGTGGGCTACGGCAAGACGCAGGGCGAGGCGCGCAAGACCAAGGGCTTCGACGAGCTGGCGGCGGTTGAGGGCGGCTTGCCCGCGCCCGCATGGTTCAAGACGGCCGTCGAAGCGGCGCAACTGGCGCCCACGGCCATGAACCACCAGAACTTCAAGCTGACGCTGCGCCCCGACGGCCGCACCGTGCGCGCGGAAGCCCCCGAGGGCGGCTTCAACCTGGTCGACTTAGGCATCGTGAAGCGCCACGTCGAGGTGGCGGCAGCGGAGTGCAACGCCGATTTTGAGTGGGAGAAGTAGTCGCGCGCGTTGCGTGTCACGAGGTAGTCGGCTTTTTTGCCCTGCGGCGTGCGTTACGCGGGGGTTTCGGCTGGGCGGCGCGGGCATTGCCTGTCTATGGCAACCGTTATAATAGGCGGCAACGTATAGACGGCGGCGAGTGGCGAGAGGCAGGCGAGCGTGGCACAGCATAGGGTGCAGAAGCACGTCGTTGCCTTCGCGGCGGCGCTTGTGGTGGTGGCGTGCGCCATCGGTTTTTACGTGACGCAGCTGAACAGCGCGGTGTCGGACGCCTCGCTTGCGGGCATGGACGACGTGGCGGCCCATGACGTGGAATCTGTCGAGGCGTCGCTCGACGTGTCGTTCGAGCGCCTCGACGCCGTGGGCAGTCGTCTGCGTGCGGGCAGCTTCGACAACTTGTCCGAGGTGCAAAGCCGCCTGCTCGTCGAGGCTGATTCCATGCCCACGTTCGACGCGGTGTACCTGATCGACGCCGATGGGCTCGTCTACTCGTCCGACCTGGCCGGCGTCGACCCCGGCCGCGACGTGCTCGCCGACTTCTTCTCGGACGGCGCCGAGCACTTCGTCATGCGCGTGAACGAGTCGGCCGACGCGGCGGGCGCGGGCGCGTCTTCGGATATGCTGGCCTACGCCGTGCGCCTTCGGGGCGTCGAGGCCGCCGGCGTGCGTTTCGTGGCGCTGGTGGGCACAGGCTCGATGGACTCGGTGCGCGACCAGCTGGCGCTTGAGAGCTTCGACGGGCGCGGCGTGACGAGCATCGTCAACAACGAGGGCTACTTCATCGTAAACGGCAATCGCATCTTGGGGCGGGAAAGCTTCGGCAACTACTACGACGAGCTGGCCGACGCCGCGCTGGGCGATGGCATGACGCTTGACAGCGTTCGCGCGGGCGTCACCGAGCACGACAGGTTCACCATAACCTATGCGACGGCGGAAGGCGAGCGCATGGTCGCGTCGCTTCTGCCGGTGGAAGGCACGCGCTGGTCGCTCGTGATGACGGTGCCGCGGGCCGTGTTCGACGAGCGCACGGGCGCCATCGTGGCCATGACGATGGCGATGCTCGCGGTGGTGGCGTGCGCGCTTGTCGCCATGATGCTGATGCTGTTCCGCTCCGCGAAGCGCACGGTTCAGGCGAATGCGCACGCGCAGGCGCGCACCGACTTCCTCTCGAACATGAGCCACGAGATTCGCACGCCTTTAAACGGCATCGTGGGGCTGAACCACCTGATGGGCGAGCACCTCGACGACCGCGCGGCCATCGAGGGCTATGTGCGCAAGATGGGCGAGGTGGCGCAGTATTTGCTGGCGCTCGTGAACGACATTTTGGATATGTCGAAGCTGCAGGCGGGCAAGGTCGATCTGGCGCACGATCCGTTCGACGTGGAGCGAATGGTCGACGGCGTGTGCACCATGCAGCGCGAGGGCATCGAGGCGCGCGGCATCGCGTTCGAGCGCAGGTGCAGCCTGTGGGCGCCCGTGGCGGTGGGCGACGAGATGCGCGTGAAGCAAATTCTCATGAACATCATGTCGAACGCGGCGAAGTTCACGCCTGCGGGCGGGCGCATTGCGCTTGAGGTCTCGCAAGACGACGTGGCCGACGACGAGGACCGTGTGACCACGCGCTTTTCGGTGCGGGACACGGGTTGCGGCATGTCGCCCGAGTTCGTGGAGCGCATCTTCGACCCGTTCACGCAGGAGCACGAGGGCGCGGCGCACGCGGGGGAGAGCGCGGGCGATGCGGGCGAAGGTGCGTCGGGCGGCGGTGCAACGGGTGCTGCGCGCACTTCCGGGGCGCAGGCGAAGGGCACGGGGCTCGGCATGTCGATCAGCCATTTGCTCGCCACGTGCATGGGCGGGCGCATCGAGGTGGAAAGCGAGCTGGGGCGCGGCAGCTGCTTTACGGTGGTGCTGCCGCTTGAGATCGCCGAGAGCCCCGACGAGATGTGCGTTTTGTACGCGTCGTCGGCGCAATGTCGGGCGGATGCGGAAGCTGCGGCAGCGCGTGTGGGAGAGGAAACGCGCGACGCGGCGCAGCCGACCGCCGACCGCCCGCCTTCCGTCCTTGTGGCCGAGGACAACGAGCTCAACGCCGAGATCCTCGTGAGCATCCTGTCGGGCGCGGGGTTCACCTGCGCGTTGGCAACCGACGGCAAGCGGGCGGTCGAGGCGTTTGCCGCCTCCGAGCCGGGCAGTATCGACGCCATCCTCATGGACGCGCATATGCCCGTGATGGACGGCTTCGAGGCGGCGCGCGCCATCCGTGCGCTCGACCGCCCCGACGCGCAAACGGTGCGCATCTTCGCCTGCACGGCAAGCACGTTCACCGAAGACGTCGAGCGCGCCCGCGCAAGCGGCATGGACGACTTTCTACCCAAGCCCATCGACTTCAACCTCATGCTGGAGAAGCTGCGGAACCTATAGATACGGCCGCATCGTCGTTGCGCAACGCGAACACGACGGGTAAGCAAGGCGCGTGCGCTATACTGTTTCGCATGAAACTCGCATCGGTTGTTCTGGACATACCCACTCAAACGCTTGACGCCCCCTACACGTATGCGGTGGGGGGCGACGTGCCCGACGTCGAGGTGGGCTGCGCCGTGCTCGTTCCGTTCGGGCGGCGTCAAGCCGTGGGCTTCGTCGTGGGCGTAGGGGAATACGACGACGCAGGGGTCGGCGTCGGTGACGGCGCGGCGGGTCGTGCCGTCGGCGCGGGTAAGCCGGCTCGTGCGACCGGCGGCTTAACGCTGCCGGAGGGGCTCGACCCGCACAAGCTCAAGGGCATCGCCCGTGTTTTGAGCAAGCCGTACTTTGACGAGGAAGGTGCCGCGTGCGCCCAGTTTCTGGCCGAGCGCTACGTGGCGCCGCTTTCCGCCTGCGTGCGGCTGTTCACGCCTCCCGGCGGCGTGCCGCGCATGGTGCGCACGCGCGAGGGCTATTGGCGGCTGGAAGAGCCCACCGTCGGCGAGGTGGACGACCGCTGGGTGACGCTCGGGCCTGCCGCCGACGGCTTCACGCCGCGCAAGAACGCCGTCAAGCAGGCGAGCGTGATTGACGTGGTGCGGCGTGGCGACGTGCGCATGGCCGAGCTTGCGCTTGAGTTCGGCAACGTGAGCTCGACGGTGAAGGCGCTGGCGGAAAAGGGCGTCGTGCGCGTGGAATTACGTCGTCGCATGCGAGGGCTCTCTGTTCCGTCTGTTGCTGACGCAACAGACGGACAGGTCGACGCTGCGGCTCCGCGGGGCACCTCATCTTGCCCTTCTGCCTGCGGTTCGTGTACCGAAGCACACTTCACCTTGCCATCGGGGCAATCTGAGGCACCGCGCGAAGCCTCGCTGACGTTACGAACGACCAGCGATGTTTCGGATTTCACTCCGTCGCCCAAACCCGCTCTCACGTCGGGGCAGCAGGAGGCGCTTTCCGCCATCGAGGACGCCTGTGCGGCGGCGCGCGGGGAAGTGGTGCTCGTCGACGGCGTGACGGGCTCGGGCAAAACCGAGGTGTACCTGCAAGCCATCGAGGCGACGCTTGCCGAGGGGCGCCGCGCCATCGTGCTCGTGCCCGAGATCTCGCTCACGCCGCAAACGGTGGCGCGCTTTCGCGGGCGCTTCGGCAACGCGGTGGCGGTCATGCACTCGCGCATGAGCCAAGGCGAGCGCTACGACCAGTGGGACTTCATCCGCAGCGGCGAGGCGCGCGTGGTGGTGGGCGCGCGCAGCGCGCTGTTCACGCCGATGAGCAACGTGGGGCTTATCGTGATCGACGAGGAGCACGAAGGGTCGTACAAACAGGACAGCTCCCCGCGCTACGTGGCGCGCGACGTGGCGGCGTGGATGGTCGCCCGCTCGGGAGGCGTGCTCGTGCTCGGCTCCGCCACGCCCTCGGTCGAGGCGCTGCACGCCGCGGCGACCGACGCGCGGTGGCGCCGCGTGGCGCTGCCCGAGCGGGCGAACGGCCGCCCCCTTCCTGCGGTCGAGGTCGTCGACATGGCTGCGGAGTTCCACGGAGGGTCGCGCTCGATGTTCTCAAGGCGGCTCGTGGAGGCACTCGGAAGCGAGCTTTCCCAGGGCCGCAAGGCGGTTATGCTGCTGAACCAGCGCGGGTTCGCGAAGTTTCTGCTGTGTCGCGACTGCGGGTTCGTGCCCGAATGCCCCAGCTGCTCCACCTCGCTTACCTACCACGAGCAGGGCGCGAAGCTCGTGTGCCACCACTGCGGCTACACGGTGGCGGCGCCCCCGCGATGCCCCGCGTGCGAAAGCCCCTACCTCAAGAAGTTCGGCGCGGGCACGCAGCGCGTGGAGGCCGAGCTGCGCGCGCTCATGGACGGGCTGCCGGGGGTGGGCGCGGGCGTGCCCATCGTTCGCATGGACGCCGACACCACGCGCGCGAAGGGCGCGCACCAGGCTCTGCTCGAGCAGTTTGCGGCGGCGGACGCGGCGGTGCTTTTGGGCACGCAGATGATCGCGAAGGGGCTCGACTTCGACGACGTGACGCTGGTGGGCGTGATCAACGCCGACACGCAGCTGCACCTGCCCGACTACCGCGCGGGGGAGCGCACGTTCGCGCTCATCGAGCAGGTGGCGGGCCGCGCGGGCCGCGCGAATTTGCCGGGGCGCGTGCTCGTGCAAACCTACGAGGCCGACAACGTGGCGGTGCGCGCGGCGGCAAGCTACGACCGCGCGACGTTTCTGCGCGCTGAGCTGCCGAAGCGCCGCGCGCTGGGGTATCCGCCCTACGTGCGCATGGCGCGCGTGCTCGTGTGGGGCGCAAACGAGGCCGACGTGGAGCGCGTGGCGCGCGATCTGCACGCGCAGCTCGTCGCGCTCGTGCATGATTTCGGCGGCGACAGCTGGCAGGTGCTTCCCGCGGGCCCGTGCGTGCTGCGCAAGCTGCGCAACACCTTCCGCTGGCACATCGTGGTGAAGTGCCCGCGCGAAGACGACGTGTCGGTCATGCTCGCGCGGCTCATCCGCGCCCGCAAGCCCGACAAAAGCGTCAACGTCGCCGTCGACGTCGACCCGGTCGACCTTTTGTAGGCAAGCGCCCGCTGCCGCTGATCCGCTCTTGCCGCCGCTGCCGCCGACCTGCCGCCGCGCCTCGCGCCCACCAAAGGCATTTCTGCGATTTCCTCCCGCGCTCGTGCGCGGCGGCTGTTTTTCGCGGCATCTTGCGTAGCTGTGCGCTTCTTTTGCTATCATACGCAGGTGTTGCATGAAATCGAACGCGAAACAAGCGTAACTATGCGGAAAGAAGGAGCCCATGACCCGCAAGATCAACATCTTTGACACCACCTTGCGCGACGGCGAGCAGTCGCCGGGCGCTTCCATGAACACCGAGGAAAAGCTGGTCATCGCGCGTCAGCTCCTGCGCCTGAACGTCGACGTCATCGAGGCGGGCTTTCCCATCTCGAGCCCCGGCGACTTCGAGAGCGTGCGCAGAATCGCCGAGCTCGCGGGCGAGGACGCCACGGTGGCGGGCCTCACGCGCGCCATCGAGAAGGACATCGACGTGGCCGCCGACGCGCTCAAGTACGCCAAGCGCCCGCGCATCCACACCGGCATCGGCGTTTCCCCCAGTCACATGCGCGACAAGCTGCGCATCACCGAGGACCAGTGCATCGAGCGCGCCGTCCACGCGGTGAAGTACGCGAAGAAGTACGTCGAGGACGTGCAGTTCTACGCCGAGGACGCGGGAAGGTCCGACTACGCGTTCCTTGCGAAGGTCATCCAAGCCGTTATTGAAGCCGGCGCCACGGTGGTGAACATCCCCGATACCACGGGCTACTCGCTGCCCGAGGAGTTCGGCTGCCGCATCAAATACCTGATGGAGCACGTGCGCGGCATCGAGAACGCCACGGTGTCGGTGCACTGCCACAACGACCTCGGCATGGCCACGGCGCTCGCGATGGCGGGCGTGAAGAACGGTGCCACGCAGGTTGAGTGCACCATCAACGGCCTCGGCGAGCGCGCGGGCAACACGGCCATGGAGGAAGTGGTCATGGCCATCCGCATGCACGAGGCGGAGCTCGACGCGCACACCGACATCAACACGCGCGAGTTCATCAAGGCAAGCCGTTTGGTGAGCTCGATCACGGGCATGAACGTGCAGGCCAACAAAGCCATCGTGGGCGCAAACGCCTTCGCGCACTCCTCGGGCATCCACCAAGACGGTGTGCTCAAGAAGCGCGACACCTACGAGATCATCGACCCGGCCGAGGTGGGCGCGGGCCAAAGCCAGATCGTGCTCACGGCGCGCTCGGGACACGCGGCCTTGAAGCACCGCCTGGAAGAGCTCGGCTACGAGTTCGAGGGCGAGCAGCTCGACTCCATCTACGAGGCGTTTTTGCGTGTGGCCGACCGCAAGAAGGAAGTCTATGACGAGGACCTCGAGAGCCTCGTGAACGAGCGCGACCGCGAGGAAAGCGCGCTGTACACGCTTGAGAGCGTGCAGGTAAGCTGTGGCTTCCCCCTGAAGCCTACCGCTACGCTCACGCTTCAAAATCCCGAGGGCGAGCTGGTCACCGTGTGCGACTTCGGTACGGGCCCGATCGATGCGGTGTACAAGGCCGTGAACCAGATCATCGAGGTGGAAAACGACCTGTCCGAGTTCAGCGTGCAGGCTGTCACGCGCGGCATCGACGCGCTCGGCGAGGTGACGGTGCGCGTGAAGGCGGAAGGCGGCGAGGTGTACACCGGCCGCGGCGCCGACGGCGACATCATCGTGTCGTCCACGAAGGCGTATCTGAACGCGCTCAACCGTCTGCTGTCCGAGAAGCGCTAGGGCGCGCGGGCGCGGAAGGCGTTTACGCGAACCGAAGTTAAAACGAGCCGCGCGGCGGGGAAACGTCCCGTCGCGCGGTTTTTTTGCCGCGCTGCATCGTTTTGGACATGCTGTGTAGGGCAAGGGGCATGCCCTTGCCGCACGCTTTCCCCATCCGCGCTCTTCGGTGCTACAATAGCCCCGCTTTCGCAATTAAACAGGGGAGAGGGGCATCCATGAAACGCGACTATCCGAACTTGTGCAAACCGCTGCGCGTGGCGGGCGTCGAGCTGCGCAACCGTATGTGCTCAGCACCCATGGGCGCAACCGACATTCTCGCCGACGGCACGCCCGGCCCGCGCACGCTGGGCTTTTACGAGGCGCGGGCGAAGGGAGGTGCCGCCGCCGTTACGGTGAGCGAGTTGGTGGTGCACCCCGAAACCGACGGCTCGCAGATGCTGCGCCTCTCCCTTTCCACCCCCGGCCAGCTCGGCGCGTTCGCCTACGTGGCCGACGCCATCAAGCGCCACGGCGCCGTGGCGTCCATCGAGCTTTCGCACTCGGGCCAGTACGCGGGCACCTACATGGTCGACAAGAAGGCGAAGTCCGAGCTGTGCATGTACGGCCCGAGCGACGGCGCCCGCCCCGACGGCATTCCCGTGCGCGCCCTCACGCGCGAACAGATCGCCGATATCGTCGCGGCCTACGCGAACGCGGCGGCGCTCGCGAAGCGCGCGGGCTTCGAGATGTGCATGGTGCACGCGGGCCACGGCTGGCTTATCAACCAGTTCCTCTCGCCGTACTTCAACCATCGCACCGACGAGTATGGCGGCAGCTTGGAAAACCGCGTGCGCTTCGCCCGCGAGATTCTGTCCGCCGTGCGCGCCGAGGTGGGGCCGCGTTTCCCCATCGAGCTGCGCATGAGCGGCGCGGAGCTGTTCGACGGCGGCTACGACGTGGAGGAGGGCTGTCGCATCGCCGAGGCTCTTGAGGACTTGGTCGACATCATCCAGGTGTCGGCGGGCTCCTACCAGTTCGGCTTCTCTATCACGCATCCCTCGATGTTCCGCGAGCACGGCTGCAACGTGCACCTCGCGGCCGAGATCAGAAAGCACGTGAGCGTGCCGGTGGCGACACTCGGCGGCTTGTCCGACCCCGAGCAGATGGAGCGCATCGTGGCGGAGGGGCAGGCCGACATCGTGGTGATGGGCCGCGCGCTTTTGGCCGACCCGGAGATTCCCAACAAGGTGATGGCGAACGCGGGGGAGGACGTGGTGCGCTGCATGCGCTGCTTCGTGTGCATGGCCGAGCGCCCCGTCACGCAGACGCGCCGCTGTGCGCTGAACCCGCGCATCGGGCGCGAGCTGGAGGGCTTGAGCGTGCCGCCCGCCGCGCAGAAAAAGCGCGTGCTCGTGGTCGGCGGCGGCATTGCTGGCATGAAGGCGGCGGAGACGGCGGCGCTGCGCGGCCACGAGGTGACGCTGTGCGAGGCGCAAGGCGAGCTCGGCGGCATTCTGCGCACCGAGGCGGCGCTGCCGTTCAAGCAGGATATGTACCGCTTGGGGCAAACGTATGCGCACCTGGTGGACAAGGCGGGCGCGGACGTGCGCCTGCACACGCGCGTCGATGCGGCGTTCGTGCAGGAGTTCGCGCCCGACGCGCTCATCGTGGCGGTGGGGTCGGAGGCCATGGAGCTGCCCGTTCCCGTCGACGCGGGCGCGCGCGTGCTCTCGATCGACGATATGTACCTTAACGGCGCGGAGCCCGGCGAGGAAGTGGTCGTCGTGGGCGGCGGACTGACGGGCTCGGAGTGCGCGCTGGGGCTCGCGGCGCGCGGCAAGCGCGTGCACGTGGTGGAGATGCGCGAGGGCATAGCGCTTGACGCGAATATCCGCCACCGCCCGATTCTTTTGGCGGAGGTGGATCGCGCGGGCGTCGACGTGGTGTGCAACGCGCGCGCGGTTCGTGTGGACGCGGGCGGCGTGGTGGTCGAGCGCGAAGGCAAAGAGGCGCTCGTGCCGGGCGATACGGTGGTGTGCGCCATCGGACAGCGCTCGCGCACGGCGGCGGTCGAGGAGCTGCGCGACGGGGCGCCTTTCGTGTGCGTCGTCGGCGACGCCATGGACATTTAACGAGCCAAGGACGCAAAGTGGGGCGGGGGCGAACACAGGGGACACAGCCCCGCGTTCGCCCCCGCCCCGTGTTCGACAGGCTGTTCGCCCCCAAAACGCCGCTACAGGTTTCTGCGCAGCTGGGCCTCTTTGATCTCCATCTCAAGCGAGCTGTGGATGATGTTGGCGAAGGGACCCGCGTTGGCGGCGAGGTGCTCGACGCTGGGCTGGTCGCAGCGGCGAATGAAGTAGTACAGAAACGCGCAGGTGTAGAAGTCCGCCAAAAAATCGATATTGTCCTGCGGAAGGTAGCGGTTCGACAGGATGATGTCGATGTCGCGCTTCATGGCCTGTACATAGAGCTCGTACAGGTAGTTGCGCAGCGAGTAGGGGCCGTTGTCGATGAGCGCCTCGCGGTAGAAGTGGCGGCGCGACTCGAGCACCTCGGCGAAGCACTCGAAAAACTCCGCGTGGTCGAGCGAGCGCACGCCCGACTTTTGCGTGATGTAGTACGGGAAGCGCGAGACGGTGTCCTCGGAGGGCTTCTCGTAGAGCAGCACCGACTCCGAGAAGTGCTTCTTCAAAACCTGTCCCATGTCGTAGCGGAATATCCAAATGATCAGGCGGTCCTTGTTCTCGAAGTGGTAGTAGAAGGTTTTGCGGTTCTTGCCCGTGCGCTGCACGATGTCGCTGATCGATACCTTGCGCAGCGGCATCTCGTCGCACAGCTCGACGAATGCGTCGGTGATTTGCAGCATGGTGGTCAGTGCGTTCATGTCGGTTACCTCGACTTTGCCTCGATGCGGCCTTTCGCCCGTTTGTCCGCCCCAACGTGCGGTCGGGCTTCTCGTTGCCGCCATTATAGGTGCGCCTTTTCCGTTTGTCTAGGACAGTTTTAAAAAAATGTGTAGACATTTTTCGGGTCAATGGGTAAAACTCACCAAATTCAACCCGAATTTCGCGTGATTTATAAACAAATTCCTATCAATTATCGGACAAACCCATCATTCAATCTCACAGAACGTTAATTTTGTCCGTCGCATAGCAAAATTCCAGTCCGTAGAATGGCAGCATAAGGAGACGGGCCCGAGGAATCAGGTCTTCGGAATAGGCCGAAGCTCGTCAAGTTGGGTAACGCGAGGCAACTCGGATCGCGCGCCTGACGATCCTTGACCTTGCAGTTAAGGCAAATGCGGAAAGGAGCTGCGCTGTGGCAAAATACCAGAAACTGCTGGAGCCCTTCAAAATCGGCAACGTTGAGCTGAGGAATCGCTTCGTCATGCTGCCGATGACCATCGAGAAGGTGGACAACTACCACATCTCCGATGATCTGGTGGACTTCTACGAGAAGCGCGCGAAGGGCGGCGTGGGCCTGGTCGAGGTCGGCTCGGCTTACGTGTGCGACTGCTTCGACACCACCCCGAAGTACCACACCACCACCGGTGCGTGCGGCATCTGGGACGACCAGTTCATCCCCGGTTGGAAGCGCGTGGCCGACGTGTGCCACACCCACGGCGCGAAAGTGGCGGCCCAGCTGCAGCTGTGCTACGAGTGGCGCGCCACGGGCGACGACCCGCTGCTTTCCTACGCTCCCTCCAAAGACGTCATGAGCGGGCCTTTCGTGGGCATGCCCGAGCGCGAGTACACCAAAGAGGAAATCGCGATCGTGGTCAAGCAGTACGGCGAGGCGGCCCGTCGCGCCAAGGACGCAGGGATCGACATCATCGAGATCCACGCGGGCATCGGCTACATGGTGATGCGCTTCCTCTCGAAGTACTCCAACCATCGCACCGACGAGTACGGCGGCACGCCGGAGAACCGCGCGCGCTTCCTCTGCGAGATCATCGACGAGATCCACAAAACCTGCGGCGACGACATGCCCATCCTCGTGCGCATCTCGGCCGACGACCTCATGCCGGGCGGCAACCGCATCGAGGACACCCTCGAGCTCATCCCGATCATCGAGAAGCACGGCGTCGACGCGTGGAGCGTGCAGGCGGGCTTCCACGAGGCGCCGCGCCCGGTGGCGAACCAGATCGTTCCCGAGGGCGAGTTCATCGACCTGGCGAAGCAGGTCAAGACCGTGACCGACAAGCCGGTGTTCCCCGGCACGCGCATCAACTCGCTCGATATGTGCGACAAGGTGGTCACCCAGGGCTACGGCGACGCTGTGGGCATGGCGCGCCAGTTCATCGCCGACCCCGACACGGCGGCGAAGGTGGCGGCGGGTCATCCCGAGCAGGTTCGCCCCTGCATCGTGTGCAGCCGCTGCCTCGACAACATCTTCATCGGCAAGCCCTGCCAGTGCTCCGTGAACGCGCATGTGTGGGAAGGCGTCAAGGTGGGCACGCCTGAGGAGAAGCCGGCCGAGGCGCCCAAGCACGTGGTCGTCGTGGGCGCGGGCCCGGGCGGCCTGGAGGCGGCGCGCGTGGCGGCCGTGCGCGGGCACAAGGTGACCGTGCTCGACAAGTCCGACCGCGTGGCGGGCCTGCTCAACATGGCGCAGGTCTTGAACGCCAAGATCGAGCCTTTGGTGTCCTACTGGAACGAGGAGATGAAGCTTCACCCGAACATCACGCTGAAGCTCAACACCTACGTCGACGCCGACGTGGTGAAGTCGCTCAACCCCGACGAGGTCATCGTGTCTCCCGGCGGCGGCATCATCTCGCTTAACGTTCCCGGCATCGACGGCAAAAACGTCGTGAAGTCCGAGGACATCAAGGAGATGTGCGCGGGCAAGGTTCCCGAGGGCAAGGGCATGCTGTGGAAGGCGGCCGTGGCGGCCATCAAGGCGCAGGGCGGCACCGTCGAGTTCATGCGCTTCGGCCTGAACATGGCAAGCGGGCCTACCGCCATCGTGGGCAAGCGCGTGGTTGTCGTGGGCGGCGGCTTCGCCGGCCTTGAGGTTGCCGAGGCGATGTGCGAGAACCGCGAGATCACGGTGATCGAGGAAGCCAAGAAGATGGGCAACGGCATCGGCATCATCGACAAGAACCCCACGATCAACCTGGTGAAGAGCAAGGGCGTGAAGCTCATGCCGCTCACCAAGCTGGTCGAGGTCACGAAGAAGGGCGCGCGCGTCCAAAACGTCGAGACGGGCGAGGAGACGTTCATCGAGTGCGACACCGTGCTCACCTCGCTCGGCGTCGAGCAAAACACCGACCTGTACGACAAGATCAAGGCCGTGTTCCCCAACGCCAAGCTCATCGGCGACGCCACGACGCCTGAGGGCAAGGTCTACCGCACGCTCGAGGCGGTGAAGGGCGGCTACGAGGCTTCGATGGCCATCTAGCCAGCCGCATTCCGCAAGACCGCGTCACAAGTGATGCGTTCTTGCGAACCCGGCGGGGCGCGCCGAGCGACGCGCACGACGTGCCCCGCGTTTCACGTTGGTTCAAGCACGCAAGTGTTTTGAATAGAAAGAAGTTTTCCTAAAGGAGGAAAAAATGGATTTCAGCTACACCCCGGAACAACTTGAGATCAAGCGCGGCATCCGCGAGTGGGCCAAGAAGCACCTGACCGAAGAGGTCATTGCTGACGGCTACAAGAACCGCGGCATCGCTCCTGAGGTTGCGAAGTCTTGGGTCGACGAGGGTTGGGGCATGTACGGCCTGCCCGAGGAGTACGGCGGAAAGCCGGTCGACCACGTGACGATGGCGATGATCATCGAGGAGCTCAACCATGCGGGCGGCAACATCCCGATGGCTCCCAACCTGCTCATCATGTTCGATATGTGCGAGTTCGGCAACCCCGAGCAGATCAAGTACGCCATCGACTACTACAAGGAGAACGGCTACCCGCCGTACTGCCTGGCCATCTCCGAGCCCGAGGCCGGCTCCGACAACCAGGGCATGACCACCACCGCCACCAAGGGCGAGGACGGCAAGATCCACATCAACGGCACGAAGACCTGGGTGACCTCGGGCGAGACCGCCGGCGGCTTCATCGTGGTGTGCAAGGACGAGGATCCCTCCCGCGAGAACAAGAATATGTCGATGTACCTCGTTCCCTCCGACGCGAAGGGCGTGACCATCGAGCCTCTGAACAAGATCGGCATGCAGATCATGCCCTTCTCGATGATCCACTTCGACGACGTGGTGGTCGACGAGGACCAGCTGCTCGGCATCAAGGGCAAGGGCTTCTACCAGCTGATGAAGAACTTCGAGTGGGAGCGCTGCGTGCTTTTGGCGGAGCTGCTCGGCGAGGCTCAGGCCGCGATGGAGGACGCCTGCGCATGGGTCAACGAGCGTCAGCAGTTCGGCAAGGGCATCAAGACGTTCCAGCTCGTGCAGGAGCACATCGTTGAGATGCAGATCGAGCTCACCAACACCCGCAACTTCCTGTATCGCACCTGCTGGAAGCTTGACAACGGCATCCCGGTGAACAACGACGCCGCCATGCTCAAGCGCTACGGCGCGCCCGCGCTCACCGACTGCTGCTCGCGTGCGCTGCAGCTCATGGGCGGCCTCGGCTTCACCGACGAGACGCGCGTTTCCCGCCTGATGCTCGACTGCCGCGGCTTCCAGATCGGCGGCGGCACGGTGGAGATCATGGTGCACATCTCCGGTCGCGGCATCCTGAAGGAGTACGCGAAGGTTGCCGAGGATCCCGATTACCTCTGGACGCTGTAAAGGACGCGTTGCGCCGCGCGGCGCTCGCGTAAACGAAACGAGGGTGATGCCATGTGCGTCGCCCTCGTTGTTTTGCGTGAAGGGGAGAAGGGGGAGTGAAGCGTGAGGAGCATGGGACACGAGTGGCGAACGCGGGGACGTAGCCCTGTTCACTGAACCGGTGAACAGGGCTACGTCCCCGCGTGTTCCGCGCACAGCGCTTGCGCTACTCCTTGAACTTTCCGCGGCGCCCGTGGCAGTTCATGCCGATGGCGCGGATGCTGCAGCGCTCGCGGTTGCGGCAGCGGCCGCAGGCGCGCTTGCGGTTGCGCTGCGAGGCGTCGTACATTCCCATGACGCCGAGGTTCGCGCCGCTTGCGGCGATCGCGCCCGACTTGTCGCACGCGAAGCCGAGGCGGTTCGTCGCCTGCGTGTAGAACAGAAGCTGCGTGTTCGACTCGAGGGGGAAGTCGTATTCGCCCGCTTGCAGCGCCTCGTCGACGTGCAGCCCCAGCTCGTGCGCCTCTCGCGCTACGGCGTCGGAGGTCTTGCGCTCGGCCCAGGCGCCCATCGCCTGCAGGCATGCCTCGAACACGGCCTCGTCGACTGCGTCGCGGCACAGCCGCGCGCGCAACGCGTTCACGCACTCGGGCGAGCCGACCGAGGTGGCCATCATCACGCAGTGCGTGGCGCGGCGCATACGGTCGTATATCGTCTTGCCGCGCAGCACCGCCATCGTGCCGACCAGCTTGATGCCGGGCTCGGTGTAGGAGGGCGGAAGCGTGCACGTGGCAGGGTTGAACAGCTTGTACACGCCGCGCGGCCGAAGCGCCTCGCAGCACGCCGCCGCTATTTTCTCGACGCGCTCTTCTAACGCGTCGTCGGTTGCGGCGGAGTTTTCGTCGATGAACGCGCGGACGGTTTGTTTGTCGAGGGAGTCGACGGCGCAGTCGACTTCGACGATCTGGTGCGTTTGGACGGCCATGTTGCTCTCTTTTCGTCCTTTGGATAGATTCTTTTGGACATATAGTAACAATGCAACCCATGAAATTTCGATACACAAATGCTTAAAGGTGGCTAAGAAGAAAATATCTGCACAATCTTTAGGACAAAAATAAAATTATGTGTATGTTGCACGACGCGCGAGGAACGTACAATTACCTCAGGAAAACACGAGGCGCGCATGATGCGCCCACGGCGCGAACAGCGTGCCTATGACGCAGGCGACGCGCCCGCAGCGCACGACGCGCCCACCGTGCGAAAGAGTCGCGCACGCTCACCCTTCGAGACGAGGAGAACTCTTGTGAAACGAGCCCTCACGCCCGGAACCTTCGATCCCATCACCAGCGGACACCTCGACGTGATCACGCGCGCCGCGCAGTTGGTCGACGAGGTGGTGGTGTCGGTGGCGGCGTCCGAGAAGAAAAACCCCTTGTTCACCCTCGACGAGCGCGTGGCGCTGGTGAAGGAGGCAACGGCGCACCTGCCCAACGTGCGCGTCGAGCCCTTCAACGACCTGCTCGTGAACTTCGCGCGGCGCATGGACGCCGAGGTGGTGATCAAGGGCCTGCGCGCCATCACCGACTTCGAGTACGAGTTCCAGATGACGGCGCTCAACTACCAGCTCGACCAGGAGCTCGAGACGGTGTTCATCATGTCGCCGCCGCAGTATATGTACCTCTCGTCGTCGATCGTGCGCGAGATTGCCAGCATGCACGGGTCGCTCGACGGCCTCGTGCCGCCGTGCGTTGTGCGCGCCCTCAAGGAGAAGTTCGAAAGCGTTGCATAAATCCGTCCTATGACGCATCGACTCTTTCGATGGATCGATGCCACAAAGGGGTTCATATATCCGTTTTTACCGGTCAAGTTTTCAGATATGGTCAGAAGCAGTGAATAAGGTCGGACACCCGCGCCCGGCGCGCGAGACAGGGAGGCCAACATGAACATAGCGGTATGCGTTAAGCAGGTTGTCGACACCGAGGCGGTCATCGAGCTTGACGGGAACGGAAACGTGGTCACCGAGGGTCAAACGCTCATCATCGACCCGTACGGCGAGTTCGCCGTGGAGAAGGCCGTGCAACTGAAAGAGGCGCTCGGCGGCGAGGTGTGCTGCGTGTGCGTCGGCGACGAGGGCGCGACCTCGGCGCTGCGGCACGCGCTCGCGATGGGCGCCGACCGCGCGATCTTAGTGGAAGACGACGCATGGCGCGACCTCGACGCCGCCCAGTGCGCCGCCGAGCTGGCGAGCGTCCTTTCGGAGCTGGGTGTTGACGTGATTATGGGCGGCTGGACCTCGGGCGACACGTCGAGCGCCCAGGTGATGGGCCGCGTGGCGCGACGTATGGGCTTGCCGCTGGCGAACATGGCGGTTGCCCTTGAGGCGACGGATGAGGGCGTGTGCGCCACGTGCGAGGTCGACGACGGCGTGGAAGTGGCCGACTATGCGTGCCCGGTGGTGGTAGCGGCGCAGCAGGGGCTTGCCGAGCCGCGTTATCCCTCGGTACGCGACGTGATGCAGGCGCGGCGCAAGCCCATCGAGCGGCGTGCGCCCGCGGGCGGCGCGCAGGCGGCCACGCGCGTGGTCGCGCGCTCGCTCAAGCCCGCGCGCTCAGGCGGCCGCGTGCTTGAGGGCGAGGTAGCACAGGTCGTGCCCGAGTTGGTGCGTCTGCTGCAAATCGAGGCGAAGGTGATTTAAGCGCGCGGCGCTCGGATAAGGCGCTGGGCTGGCAACTCTCAAGAGGAAGGCGTGAACCTCATGGCAGGAATCTGGGTAGGCGCGGCTGTCGACGGCGGCAGCGTGCGCAACGTGGCGTTGGAGATGACGGCGGCGGCGCGGGTGTTGGCCGACGCATGCGGGCAGGAAGCAGTAGCCGTGCTTTGGGGCACGGCGGCCGCCGAGGCGGCAAGGCAGGTGGCGTCGTACGGCGCCGACCGCGTGGTGGTTCTCGAGCTCTCGGGCGACGAGAGCGCGCGCTTGCCTGAGCTTGGGGAGGCGCTCGCTCAGCTTGTCGCCGAGAACGGCCCGCGCGTGCTTCTGCTTGCCGACGGGGCAACCTCGCGCGCGCTTTCCCCGGCGCTTGCCGAGCGCGCGGGCGCGGCGCTTGTGAACGACGTGGTTGGCATAGCGCTCGACGAGCAGGGCGCAACGCCGGTGTTCACGCGCCTGCCGTACTCGGGCAAGGTGGTCGAGCGCGTGCAAGCAACCGATGCGGCGGCGCTCGTGGTTGCCACGGTGCGCCCGAAGGCGCTTGAGGCGGGCGATCCCGACCCGTCGCGCACGGCCCCCGTCGAGGTGCGCCCGGCAAGCCCCGTCGCCGCTGCGCGCGTCGTGCGCGAGGTGGTGCGCGCCGCCTCCGAGCGCGTCGACCTCGCCGAGGCCGACGTGGTGGTTGCGGGCGGCCGCGGCATGAAAAGCGCCGAGGGCTTCAAGGTGCTCGAAGGGCTCGCCGACGTGTTGGGCGCGGCGATAGGCGCCTCGCGCCCCGCCGTCGACGAGGGTTGGATCGACGCGCAGTACCAAGTGGGGCAAACGGGCCGCACCGTGGCGCCGTCGCTCTACATCGCGTGCGGCATCTCGGGCTCCATCCAGCACGCGGCGGGCATGGCGGCGTCGAAGTGCGTGGTCGCCGTTAACAAAGACCCGGAGGCCGAGATCTTCGCGCTTGCCGACTACGGCATCGTGGCCGATCTGTTCGAGGTCGTGCCGCTGCTCACTCAAGAGCTGCGCGCGGCGCTCGCGTCCTCGTAAAGGCAGCGGAAGGCGAAGGGGAACTTCAATGGACGCAACGCCGTCTCGCGAGGTCATGTGGAACATCGACCACTCGCTCACGTGGGTCATGTACCTGTTGTTTTTGCTGGCGCTCGCCGCTTGCGTGTACTTCTTCGTGCGCCGCTGGCGCCTCATGTCGATAGGCGCGCCGGTCGACCGCACGAGCAATTGGAGAAAGCGCGCCCGCGGTATGCTCACCGACGCGCTTTTGCAGCTGCGCGTGCTGAAAAAGCCCGGCGCCGGCGTCATGCACCTGGGAATGTATGCGGGCATGATCGTCATGCTGGTGGCCACGGTGGTCACGGCGGCGCAGTTCGACCTCGGTATTCCGCTGGTCTACGGCGACTTCTACCTCTACTTCATGTCGCTTGCGGTCGACTTGGCCGGGCTGGCGTTCTGCGCGGCCATGGTGGCGTGCATCGTGCGCCGCGTCGTGGACAAAAGTCTCGACACGCAGCCGGGCGACGTTATCGTCTTGGTGTTGCTGCTCGTGATAGGCGTGAGCGGCTTTGTCGTCGAGGGGCTGCGCATCGTGGGCACCGACGACCCGTGGCGCGCGTTCTCGCCGATCGGCAACGTGTTCGCCTTGATGTTCGAGGGGCTCAACGCCGAGCAGATATCCATAGCGCATCAGGTCGTGTGGTGGGGCCACATGGCGCTCGCGTTCTCCCTCATCGCGTATTGGACCTACTCGAAGCTCGTGCACGTGCTGTTCATGCCGGCCGACGTGTGGTGCCGCTCGCTTGAGCCCGCCGGCACGCTGCCCTACATCGACGTCGAGGACGAAAACCTCACCACCATGGGCGCATGCGTGCTTGAAGACCTCACGTGGAAAGATCTGCTCGACGCCGAGGCGTGCGTTCGCTGCGGTCGCTGCGAGGAGGTGTGCCCGGCCTTCAACACGGGCAAGGCCCTCTCGCCTAAGACGCTCGTGCAAAACGTGCGCAGCGAGCTTGAGCTGCGCGGGCCAATCGTTTGGAAGGCGAAGCGCGCGGGCGCCGCGCGCGACGAGGCGGGCGTCTACGTGAACCCCGACGGCGAGCCTTACCCGTTTTCCGACGCCGACCAGGCAATTGTCGATCGCACGCTCGTGGGCGACGCCGTGCCGGTCGAGATGATCTGGGACTGCACCACGTGCGGGGCGTGCACGGCGGCGTGCCCGACGCTTGTCGAGCACGCGTTGAAGGTGGTGAAGATGCGCACTTACCAGGTGTCGATGGAAAGCGCGTTCCCGAGCGAGGCGCAGTCCACCTTCCGCAACCTGGAGAACAACGGCAACCCGTGGGGCTTGGGCTGGCAAACGCGCATGAAGTGGGCGGAGGGCCTCGATGTTCCCACGCTGGCGGAAAACCCCGACGCGGAATACCTCTACTGGCCGGGCTGCTCGGGCGCCTTCGACGCGCGTAGCCGCAAGGTGTCGGCGGCGCTCGTGAGCCTTCTGCGCGAGGCGGGCGTGAGCTTTGCGGTTCTCGGTAATGAGGAGAAGTGCTGCGGAGACGCGGCGCGGCGCATGGGCAACGAGTACGTGTACTACCTGCTGGCGTCGGAGAACATCGCCACGATGCAGGCGTACGGCGTGAAGAAGATCATCACTCAGTGCCCGCACTGCACCCAGGCGCTTGCGCGCGACTACCCGCAGCTCGGCGGCACGTTCGAGGTGGTTCACCACTCCGAGCTTTTGGCGCGGCTCGTGCGCGAGGGGAAGATCGTGCGCGAAGGCGCGTGCGCTGCGTCGTGCGGGCGCGTGGCGGTGCACGACTCGTGCTACCTGGGGCGCTACCAGGGCGTCTACGACGCGCCGCGCGAGGTGGTGGCGGCAAGCGGCGGGCAGGTTGCCGAGTTCGCGCGCTCGCGCGAGAAGAGCTTCTGCTGCGGCGCGGGTGGCGGGCGCATGTGGCTTGAGGACACGCGCGGCGAGCGCATGGGCGACGCGCGCGCGAGGCAGGCGCTCGACCTTGAGCCCGACGCGGTGGCGACGTCGTGCCCGTTCTGCCTGACGATGCTCTCAGACGGCATGACGGCTTTGGAATCTGACGTGGCGGTGCTCGACATCGCCGAGATGCTGGTGGAGGCGCGATCATGAGTGAAACGAACGACGGACAGGTTGTGGGGCCGCGCGACGTGCTGCGGCCGGGCCTGACGCTGGAGTACCCGGTTCCCGAGACGATGCGCGAGCAGGCGGAGCGTTACTTGGACGACCCCGCGTCGTTTGAGGTGGCGACGCCGCGCCTTGCGTCGACGGTGATGCTTCTGCGGCCGCGGGTCGCAGGCTCATCCGTTGCGGCGGCGGGCGGCACGCAGACGGAAGCGGGTGGGCTCGGCGGCGCGAGCGGACCTGGCGGGCACGAGGCGCGCGAGCCCTTCGAGGTGTTCATGTTGCGCCGCGCCTCCACGATGGCGTTCGTGCCCGACGCGGTGGTGTTTCCCGGCGGCAGCTACGACAAGCGCGACGACTCCTACGACGTTCCCTTCGCGGGGGCAAGCCTTAAGGCGTGGGCGCGTCGCATGTCCTGCGACGAGGCCACGGCGCGCCGCGCGATCGTGACCGCCGCGCGCGAGCTTTTCGAGGAATGCGGCGTGCTTCTGGCAACCGACGCGGAGGACGCTCCTTTGCACGAGTCGCCCTGCGACGTGCGCTGGGCGCAGGCGCGCCGTCAGGTGTCCGAGCGCGAGGTGTCGTTCGGGGAGTTCCTCTCCGAGCACGGGCTTTCCCTGCGCGCCGACCTTCTGAGCGTGAAGGCGCATTGGGTAACGCCGCTGTTCGAGCCGCGCCGCTATGACACGTACTTCTTCTGCGCGCGGCTGCCGCAGGGACAGGCGGCCGACGGGCTTACCACGGAGGCGGCGGCGTCGGGCTGGTCGACGCCGCGGGCCATGCTCGACCGCGCGGAGACGGGGCGTGCGCTGCTCATGCCGCCGACGATCGCGAACCTGTCCGCGCTCGCGCGCGCCGCGTCGCTTGACGAGGCGATTGGAGAGGCGGAGGTGTGTCACGTGATGCTCGACCCGACGCGCGACGCGCAAGGAAACGTGGTGATGAGGAGCGTGATCAAGTGAGCGCAAAGGCATGGCTTGGAGGGGACGTGACGACGTTTGCCCACTGCATCGTGGCGAACAACCCCTCGCCGCTCACGTATGTGGGCACGAACACCTGGATACTTGGGGCGCCGGGCGCTCAGGGATGCGTGGTCGTCGACCCCGGCCCCGACGACGCCGACCACATCGAGCGCGTGGTTGCCCACGTCAAGGCGACGGACAGGCATGTGGCGGCCATTGTCACCACGCACGCGCACGCCGACCACGCGGGCGGCGTGCGGGCCTTGTCGGTGCTCACGGGCGCGCCTGCGTTCGCGCGCGCCGACGACACGCTGCCGATAGGCGCGTTTCACGTGCCCGACGTAGGCGTCTCCCTTGAGGTTTTGCCGCTTCCGGGGCACTCGAGCGACTCGGCGGGCATCTTCGTCGCCGAGGACGGCTCGGTGCTCACGGGCGACATGATCTTCGCCCAAAGCTCGACGATGGTGTGCTGGCCCGACGGCGTGCTCGCCGACTACATGGAAAGCCTCGACGCGCTGGCGCGCTTCGTCGAGGAGAAGGGCGTCGAGCGGCTGCTGACGGGGCACGGGTACGTGATCGAGAACCCGTCCGAGCGCATCATGCGCGCCCGTGCCCACCGCATGAAGCGTTTGAACCAGGTAGTGGCGGCCGTGCGCTCGGGGATTCCCGCGCGTGCCGAGGACATCGTCGACGCCGTGTACAACGACGTCGACCCAAGTTTGGCGCAAGGGGCGAAGCGAAGCGTGAACGCCCAGCTCAGATACGCCTTCGACAAGGGGCTGCTCGAAGAGCACTAACGTCTGCGAGAGGCGGCGGAGGCAAGGCGCCCCGACGCCGTGCGCGCAGGGCATTGCCGCGTCGCCGAGGGCCCTCTTCTAAGGCGCAGGCAAAACAGGCAGGCACGAGAAAGGAACAGTCTATGGCACTGATGTACACCGAGGAGCAGCTTGAGCTCATCAAAGCCGTGCGTGATGTGGCGGAAAGCGAGATAAAGCCGCACGTGACGGCGGCCGACGAGGCGGGGGAGTGCCCCCGCGAGCTTTTCAAGTGGGGCTTCGACCTGGGGCTTCACATGGTGGAGATCCCCGAGGAGTTCGGCGGCATGGGGCTTGACTACGAAACTTGCGCCATGATGTTCGAGGAGTTGGCGAAAGTCGACGCCGCCTACGCCGACACCTTCGTCACCAACTTCGTGGCGTTTCGCAACATCCATCTCAAGGGCACGCCCGAGCAGGCCCAGCACTTCGTCGACGTCACCGACGCGAACGGCGGCGGCTTCGCGGCGTTTTGCCTCTCGGAGTCGTGTGCGGGGTCGGACGTCGCCTCTATGCGCTCCACGGCGGTTCTCGACGGCGACGAGTACGTGCTCAACGGCACGAAAACTTTCATCACGAACGGCTCGATCGCTTCTATCTACGTGATTTTCGCCAAGACCGACCCCGAGGCGGGCGGCAAAGGGATCACGGCGTTTCTGGTGGACGCGGGCACGCCGGGGCTTGCCGCCGGCGCGAAGGAGCATAAGATGGGCTTTCGCCTGTCCGACACCACCGAGGTTGTCATGGAAGACGTGCGCGTGCCGAAATCGGCCGTCATCGGCAACCCGGGCGAGGGGATGTCGATCGCACTCAACGCGCTCAACCTTTCCCGCGCGTTCATCTCGACGCTGGCCGTGGGCATCATGCAGCGCGCGCTCGACGAGGCGGTTGCTTACGCGAAGCAGCGCAAGCAGTTCGGCCGCGCGCTCATCGAGTTCGAGATGGTACAGGGCATGCTCGCCGACATGGCCATCAAAACCGAGACCTCGCGCGTGCTTGTGAACAACTGTATGCGCCAGATGGACCGCGGTGACCTCGTGCGCAAGGAAGGCGCTATCGTGAAAACCTTCGTGACCGACGCGATGCAGGAGGTTGTGAGCGACGCCGTCCAGGTGCTCGGCGGCTACGGCTACAGCAAAGACTACCCCGTCGAGAAGCTCATGCGCGACGCGAAGATCTTCCAGATCTTCGAGGGCACGAATCAGATCCAGCGCACCACCATCGCGAAGATCCTCGCGCAGGAGTACAAGTAAGCCGCGTGTAAACGCAACGTTAAGCGGGTCTGGACGCGAGAGACGTGGTCTCGTCCAGACCCGC
>JAUNGO010000082.1 GCA_030524475.1 Eggerthellaceae bacterium
TCGACCTTGCCGTGATAGGGGCGGGGCCGGCGGGGCTCACGGCGGCGCTTTACGGCGCGCGTGCGGGGCTTGGCGTAACGGTGTTCGAGCGCCTCTCTCCCGGCGGGCAGCTCGCGCAGACCGAGCATTTGGAGAACTACCCGGGATACACCGCCTCTCAAAGCGGGTTCGACCTCGCCATGCAGATGAGCGAGCAGGCACAGTCGTTCGGCGCGCGGGTGATCGGCGAAGAGGTGATGTCGGTCGACTTCGCCGCCACGCCGAAGAAGATTGAGACGGCGTTCGGCTCGTATGAGGCGCGCGCCGTCGTCGTGGCGACGGGCGCGCGCCCAGCGAAGCTCGGGCTTGCGCTTGAGAACGAGCTTGCGGGGCGGGGCGTGTCGTACTGCGCCACGTGCGACGGCAACTTCTTCCGCGGGCGCGACGTGGTGGTGGTCGGCGGCGGCAACACGGCGGCGGCTGACGCGGTGTATTTGTCGCGCATCTGCAACAAGGTGTACCTGGTGCATCGCCGCGACAGGCTGCGCGCCACGGCCATCTATCACCAGCGCCTGGCCGATTTGCCCAACGTCGAGTTCGTATGGAACTCAAAGATCGAACAGATCATCGCCGAGGACGGGCACGTGGCGGGCGTGCGCGTGCGCAACAACGCGGACGGCGGCGAGCGCGACATTGCGTGCGCGGCGCTGTTCGTGGCGGTGGGCACGCGCCCGAACACCGAGTTTTTGGCCGGTGCGCTCCAGCTCGACGAGTCGGGATACGTACGTGCCGACGAGCTGGGTGCCACGGCGCTGCCCGGCGTGTACGCGGCGGGCGACGTGCGCACCAAGGCGCTGCGTCAGGTGGTGACGGCGGTGGCCGACGGCGCGAACTGCGCGGAAGCCGCGGCGGAGTACCTGTCGGAGTAGCAAAGCGGGCGGGCGGCGGCGAAACGCGTCCATCCCCACCTTCCGCGCTCTACCTGCTTCTGGTACAATATCCGATTGCTGAAAACACGCGCTTTGCGCGCTTACATTTTGCGTTCTAAGGACATACGGCCATGCAAGACAACGACATGAGGGACAAGCTCGCCAAGATCATCGCGGCCTACGAGGACCTTCAGGATCGCTTGGGCGACCCTGAGGTGCTTGCCGACCAGAAGGAATACACGCGCCTTTCGAAGGAATACGCCAACCAAGGCCCGCTCGTGGAGAAGGCGCGCGAATACCTGGCGGCGTGCGGCGACATCGACGACGCCAAGGAGATGCTCGACGACCCTGACATGAAGGAGTTCGCGCAGGAGACGATCTCCGAGGCCGAGGCGAAGTTGCCGCAGCTTGAAGAGGACATCAAGTTCATGCTCATCCCGTCTGACCCCGCCGACGAGAAGGACATCATCGTGGAGATCCGCGCGGCGGCGGGCGGCGACGAGGCCGCCATCTTCGCAGGCGACCTGCACAAGATGTATATGCGTTTCTGCGAGTCGCATCGTTGGAAGGTCGAGACGATGGACGTGTCGCCCTCCGAGGCGGGCGGCTACAAGGAGATCCAGTTCAAGGTGAAGGGCGACAAGGTGTACTCCGTCATGAAGTTCGAAAGCGGCGTGCACCGCGTGCAGCGCGTGCCCAAGACCGAGAGCCAGGGGCGCATCCACACCTCCACCGCCACCGTGGCGGTGCTGCCTGAGGCCGACGAGGTGGAGGTCGAGATCAACGAGAACGACCTGCGCATCGACGTGTACCGCGCGGGCGGCCCGGGCGGCCAGTGCGTGAACACCACCGACTCCGCCGTGCGCATCACGCACCTGCCGACGGGGCTTGTGGTGCAGTCGCAGGACCAAAAGTCGCAGCTGCAGAACAAGATTGCCGCCATGGCGGTTTTGCGCGCGCGTCTGTACGAGAAGATGCTCGCCGAGCAGCAGGCGGCCGAGGGCGCCGAGCGCCTGGCGCAGATCGGCTCGGGCGACCGTTCGGAGAAGATCCGCACCTACAACGGCCCGCAAGACCGCGTGACCGACCACCGTATCGGCTTCAACTCCACCTACAGCAGCGTGCTTTTGGGCGACGGCCTGGGAGACGTGATCACGGCGCTGCAGGCCGCCGACCGCGCCCGCAAACTTGAGGCAGCTGTGGACTAGTTCCGCTTGCCCTGACGGGACAAGCGGAACCGCCCGAGCGCTTCTCGCTGACTTTCGCTAGACCTGCGTTTTTTAGTTTTTGGATAGTTCCGACTCGAATTGCTTGTGAGGTTTGTGGGCGATACAACCGACATATGGACCATCAAGACGGCGCTTGACTGGACGTGCGGCTACCTTGAGCGCAAGGGCGTCGAAAACCCGCGCGTGTCGGCGCAGTGGCTGTTGTCTGAGGCGTGCGGGCTTTCGCGCATCGAGCTTTACATGAACGCCGAGCGCCCGTTGTCGTCCGACGAGCGCGACGTCTTGCGCGCATACGTGTCGAGGCGCGGGGCGGGTGAGCCGTTGCAGTACATCGTCGGCGAGGCGCCGTTTCGCTACCTCACGTTGAAGGTGCGCCCCGGCGTGCTCATTCCGCGCCCCGAGACCGAGGTGCTCGTGAGCGAGGCACTGGCGTGTTTGCCCGAGCCCCCGCAGCGCGTCGCGACGTGGAACGCCGAGGCGGCCGAGCAGGAGGCGGCGGCGGTGGCCGACCTGAAGCAAAAGATGGCGGAAATCTCTGCGGCTGTAAATGCCGAAAACACTTCGCGTGAAGCAACCGAAGATGCGGAAGGGGAGGACTTCGCCGGAGCCGTCTCTGCGAATGTTTCGCGTGAGGAGTTTCCAGGTCAAGCTGCAGAAGACGTTGTAGCGGTTGACGCAGCCGACGGTGCGCGGGGCGATTACCTCCTCGTTGCCGACATATGCACGGGTTCGGGCTGCATCGCGTGCTCGGTGGCGTCCGAGCGCCCCGACACGCGCGTGATAGCGGTCGACATCGATGCGGGTGCCGTTTCCCTTGCGCGCGAAAACGCCGAGGCGCTTGACCTCGCTGACAAGGTGCGCGTGCTGCAAGGCGACCTCGGTGCGCCGATCCCCGAGCGTTTTCTGGGCCGTTTCGACCTCGTGGTGTCGAACCCGCCGTATGTCCCCACGCGCGTTCTGCAAGACATTCCTCGCGAGGTGGCCGACTTCGAGCCTGCGCTGGCGCTCGACGGCGGCGCCGACGGCCTCGACGTGCTGCGTCGTCTGTTGCCGTGGTGCGCGCGTGCCCTTAAACCGGGCGGCTTCTTCGCCTTCGAGCTGCACGAGACGTGCCTCGACGCCGCCGCCGACATGGCGCGCGGGGCGGGTTTCGCCGACGTGCGCGTCAAACGCGACTTGGCCGGTCGTCCGCGCGTTCTTCTGGGGTCGAAGCGGTAGGGGTCGGCGCCCAACGGCTTACAGGCGTCGAGCGCCCGCCGCGCGCCCGCCCGCATAGCGACCGTTGCGACTTGTGCGTGGCACCCAACAGCGTGATTCTCGCCTGATTCTCGCCTCGCGTCGCTCGGGCGCGTCTTCTTCCGCACCTCGTTCGCCACATGGTGTATCATTGATACGTTTTGTCAAGCGAGGCTGCATGCGCCAGCATGCGCGAAGGATACCACGATGCCCATCACCGAAGCCCTCATCCGCAACGCGTTTCTGCATGGAAACGAGGTAGCGCTTACCGAGATCAACCCCGCCATCCGCGAAGAACACGGCGTGACGTGGAGCGAGTTCGACTTGGTTGAGCCGAACCCCGCGAAGCGCTACCGCCGCGAGATCACCTGGCGCGAGTTCAACGAGCAGTCGAACCGCGTGGCGCACATGCTGCTCGACTCCGGCATCGGCGAGGGCAACAAGGTGGCCATGCTGCTGATGAACTGCCTCGAGTGGCTGCCGGTGTATTTCGGCATCTTGAAGTCGGGCGCGGTGGTGGTGCCGCTGAACTATCGCTACACGGCCGACGAGATCAAGTATTGCCTGGAGCTTTCCGACTCCGACCTGCTCATTTTCGGGCCTGAGTTCGTAAGCCGCATGGACGAGATATCAGATGACCTGCCGCGCATCCGCCGGTTCTACTTCGTCGGCGAAGACGAGGATCGCCCCGCCTACGCCGACGACCTCATGGCGCGCATCGCTCACTTCGCCGCTGAAGACCCCGGCATCGAGCTTTCCGACGCAGACGACGCGGCCATCTACTTTTCCTCGGGCACGACGGGTTTCCCCAAGGCCATTCTCCATAACCACGAAAGCCTGTTGTTCGCCGGCGAGGCCGAGGTGGCTCACCACAGCCAAACGCGCGACGACGTGTTTCTGTGCATCCCGCCGCTGTATCACACGGGCGCGAAGATCCACTGGTTCGGAAGCCTGCTCTCGGGCTCGCGCGCGGTGCTTTTGCGCGGCGTGCGCCCCGATTGGATCATGCGCGCGGTGTCGGAGGAGGGCTGCACGGTGGTGTGGCTGCTCGTGCCGTGGGCGCAAGACATCCTCGACGCGCTCGACCGCGGCGACATTAAGCTTGAGGATTATCGCCTGTCCCAGTGGAGGCTCATGCACATCGGCGCGCAGCCGGTGCCGCCTTCGCTGATCAAGCGCTGGAAGGAATACTTCCCGCATCACCAGTACGATACCAACTACGGCTTGTCCGAGTCGATGGGCCCGGGTTGTGTGCACCTGGGCGTGGACAACATAGAGCACGTGGGCGCCATCGGCGTGCCCGGCTGGGGCTGGAAGGCCGAGATCCGCGACGCGAACGACGAGGCGATTGAGGTGGGCTCGGGCAAGGTCGGCGAGCTGTGCGTAACCGGCCCCGGCCTTATGACCTGCTACTACAACGACGAGGTCGCCACCGCCGAAACGCTGCGCGACGGGTGGCTCTACACCGGCGACATGGCCGAGTTCGACGACGAGGGCTTCATCTACCTGGTCGACCGCAAGAAAGACGTGGTCATCTCCGGCGGCGAGAACCTCTATCCGGTGCAAATCGAGGACTTCATGCACGGCTGCGACGAGATCAAGGACGTGGCGGTTATCGGTTTGCCCGACGAGCGCTTGGGCGAGATCGCGGCGGCCATCGTGGAACTCAAGCCTGGATCTGCCGCTACCGAAGACGACATCAACGCGTTCTGCATGGCGCTGCCGCGCTACAAGCGCCCGCGCAAGATCATCTTCGACGACGTGCCGCGCAATGCCACAGGCAAGATTGAGAAGCCCGTGCTGCGCGAGCGCTACAACGCCGAGGGTTTGGTGGGGAAGGAATCGAAGCGCTAGGTTTGTTCCGTCTGCCCTGACGGGGCAGACGGAACGGCTCGACGCTGCGAAGCGCTCGGGCGCCCCATCTTGCC
>JAUNGO010000083.1 GCA_030524475.1 Eggerthellaceae bacterium
TGCGAACCCCGCAACCCCCGCGCAACCCGCGAACCCCGCGTCGCCCTCTTCCCAGGGCGACCTCAACGAGGCGCTCGCGTTCGGCTTCGGCGAAGGCCTCCGCTTCACGGAGGTGAGCGAGTGACGCAATCGTCGAAACGGCGCGTCGCATTTTGTCGCCATATGGGATACTATGGCGTGCACTGATCAACAAAGGAGCTCAACATGGACATGAAAAAAATGATGAAGCAAGCGCAGAAGATGCAGAAGGAAGCTGCGCGCGCTCAAGAGGAAATCGCTCAGATGGAGTTTACTGCCACGACGGGCGGCGGCATGGTGCAGGTGTGCGCCGGCGGCGATATGTCGATCAAGTCGGTGACCATCGACCCCGAGGCGGTCGATCCCGAGGACGTCGAGATGCTGCAGGACATGATCTTGGCCGCCACCAACGAGGCGCTGCGCTCGGCCACCGAGGCGTCCAACGCGCGCATGAGCTCGGTCATGGGCGGCATGAACATTCCCGGCTTGATGTAGCGGGCAACCGTGCAGGCGGCACCTTCCATCCAAAAGCTGCTCGATGAGCTCGAGCGGCTGCCGGGCGTGGGCCCCAAGTCGGCTCAGCGCATGGCGTACTACCTTCTGAACAGCGACAAAGCCTCGGCGTTGCGTTTGGCCGAGGCGATTATCGAGGTGAAGGAACAGGTGCGGTTTTGCCGCCGGTGCTTCAACTACGCGGAGGGCGACCTCTGCGAAATCTGCGCGAGCGGCAAGCGCGACCAGGGCGTTCTTTGCGTGGTGGAAGAGCCGCGCGACATTCCGCCCATCGAGCGCACCGCCGTGTTCTCGGGCGTGTACCACGTGCTCGGCGGCGCGCTCTCGCCGATGGAGGGCGTCGGCCCCGACGATCTCCATGTGGCGGAGCTGCTCAAGCGTTTAGCGGCGGAAGATGTGACGGAAGTGGTGCTGGCTACCAATCCCAACATCGAGGGGGAAACCACGGCGGCGTATCTTGCGCGCCTCATCAAGCCGCTCGGCATTACGGTGACGCGCCCCGCCAGCGGCCTTCCCGTCGGCGGCGACCTTGAGTTTGCCGACGAGGTGACGCTCGGGCGTGCGTTGGAAACGCGGCGACCCCTGTAGCCGAGCCGGTGTCGCAGGCTCGCGGCCGCCCTCGTTCGCCGGATTCCCCATTCGCCCGGGCTCGCTTGCCTGGGCTCGCTCCAATCTGCTCCGGTTCGCTTCCGCTTGCTTCGCGTGGCTCCCCGCAAAACGAGCCCCGTAAAAGACAAGGCACGTAACCTGCTTGCAGATCACGTGCCTTGTAAGACAAAGAGCCCTGTCCCCTCCAAAAACAGAACTCCTATCTTGGTGAAGCTGGAAGGCTTCTCGTAGATTGGTATGTAGTATAGCATCGTCTTCATAAAATCCCAAGAAAAATTTTCGGTGAAAAGCTGCGTTGATGGAATATCCTTGAACTAGGCAAATTCTCAACAGTCTTAGCGGAAGGCGTTACCATGCAATATTTCCCCGACGCGCGCATCGACCATTTTCTCATCGAGGATCTCCCTTACATCGACCTCACGTGCCATGTGCTCGGCATTTCCGACGAACCGGGCGAGATGGAGTACTTCACGCGCGAGAGCTGCGTGCTGGCGGGCGTGGCGGTGGCGCGCCGCATGATGGACAAGCTCGGGTGCACGGTGGAAAGCGCGCGCGCCGACGGCGACCGCATCGCCGCGGGCGAGTCGTGTCTGGGGGTGCGCGGAACGGCGGAGCAGCTGCACGCGGCGTGGAAGGTGTGCCTGAACGTGTTCGACCACCTGTCGGCGGTGGCCACCAAAACGCGCGCGATGGTCGACGCGGCGCACGCGGCGAACCCGCGCTGCGAAGTGCTTACCACGCGCAAGTCCATGACGGGCGTGAAAGACTTGCTCACGCATGCGGTAACGGTGGGCGGCGCGTACCCGCACCGGCTGGGGCTTTCCGAAACGCTTATCGTGTTCGATCATCACTACGACTATCTCGGCGGCTTCGACGCCTTTGTCGAGCGGTTGCCTGAGTTCAAGGCACGCTGCATCGAGAAGAAGCTGTTCGTGGAGGCCAACGCCGAGCAGGCGCGCGTCTTGGCGCGCGCGGGCGTCGACGGCATTCAGCTCGACAAGATTCCCGTCGACGAGCTAGCGCCGCTGGTGAAGGAGTTGCGCGAAATCAACCCGCGCACGACGCTCATCGCCACAGGGGGCATCAACCCGCAAAACGCCGCGGCTTATGCCGCCACGGGCGTCGACGGGCTGGCCACCACGGCGCCGTTTTCCGCCAAGCCGCTCGACATGAGCGTTCGTATGCGCCCGCTGTAGGGGCGGCGAAGGGGCGGCTCGCGCGACAAGGGGGCAGGTCGTTCACGCGTATGCGCTTTGCCAATATGACAAACGACCTGTCCCCTTGTCACCTTGTTGGAGGCGCACAGCCTGCGGTGCAGCGCACGCGCACGCAACCGTTTCCCCCGAAAAGCACGCGTCGTGCTATACTCATGCGCACTATATAAACGAGGCTCGGGCAGGCGAGGCGCTGGGTTGCGCCGCGCGCGGTGGATCGCGGATCCGCTTCGTGCGCGACGGGAAACCGCGCATGCGCGGGCGTACGGGCACGCAAAGATCGGGAAACGTCATGGTATATGTTCCAAGCCCGGCGATTTCGATCGTCGGTCGCCACAACTCGGGAAAAACGACCCTCATCGAGCAGGTCATTGCCGAAATGGTCGCGCGCGGGCACGACGTGGGGTCGGTCAAGCACCACTCGCACGACGCGTTCGACATCGACCATCCAGGCAAAGACAGCTACCGCCACCGCGCGGCGGGCGCCAGCGAGACGGTCATCGCATCGCCCACGATGATGGCGCGCGTCAAGACGCTCGACGACGAGGTCGAGTGCTCTGACATCGTGCGCTCCATGCCGGGGCACGACATCATCGTGGTGGAAGGCTACCGCAAAAGCGGCTTGCCCACCATCGAAATCATGCGCTCGGGCAACCCCGCCGACGTGAACGTGGCGAACGTGTTCATCGAAGGCGCGCGTGCGGGCGCGTCGCTCGGCACCGACTTCACGCAGATGGCGCGGGGCGACGCGGCGTACGCCGCCGACATCAAGCACAAAATGCCCACGTCGGACACCGTGGCGGTGGTCACCGACATCGCGCAGGCGCGCGAGGCGGCGAAGCTTTTCAACATCCCGGCGTTCGCGCTCGACGACATTGCGGGCATTGCCGACTTCCTCGAGAAGCACTACGTGCGCCCGCGCGTAACCGTGGTGGTGCAGGCGGGCGGGGAAAGCCGCCGCATGGGCCGCTCGAAGGCGACGGTGCCGTTCGCGGGGCGTCCGCTCATCTGTCGGCTGGTGGAGCGGCTGTCTCCTGCTGCCGACGAGTTCATCATCACGACGAACGAGGCCGCCAACCTGGGTTTTTTGACCGAGGAATTCCCCGACCTCGACATCAAGCTGGTGGGCGACGCATTCGACTTCCGCGGCGCGTTGCCGGGCCTGTACACGGCGCTGCAGGCCGCGCGCAACCCGTTTGTGGCGGTGGTGGCGTGCGACATGGTGTTCGCCAGCGCGAGCTTGGTGGTGGCGGAGTCGCTCATGATGGCGGAAACCGGCGCCGACGTGGTGGTTCCCGTGAACAAGCACGGGTTCGAGCCGTTCCACGCGATGTATCGCAAGCGCGGCTGCGTGCCGGCGGTGCGGCGTGCGCTCGACCGCGGCGAGCGACGCGCGCAGTCGTTCTTCGACGACCCCGAGGTGCGCGTGGCTGAGTTCTCGCAGGAGCGCGTGCTGGAGGTTGAGCCGCGCGGCGGGTGCTTCATCAACGCCAACACGCCCGAGGAACTCAAGCGCCTGGAAGACTCTTACCTGGGAGAATAGCGCGTGCCGACGATTAACGACATGATGGAGATGGCTGAGCTTCTGCGCAGCAAGTCGGTGGTGGCCGTCGAGGACCACTGCGTTGCCGTGCGCAACCGCAACGCGTCGTGCCGAAAGTGCGCCGACGTGTGCCAGGCGAACGCCATCACGATTGCGAAGAACGAGCTGACCATCGACGCGGGCGCGTGCGTGGGATGCGGCGCGTGCGTGGCGGTGTGCCCGACGGCGGCGCTCGTGTCGCTCGACCCGATGGACGAGGATCTGGCGGTGGCGGTGGCTGCTGCGGTGCGCGAGACGGGCACGGGCACGGCGGTGTTGGCGTGCGCGCGCATGGCGGCTCGCCAAGAGGGCGACCCCGACAAGTACGCCTCGGTGCCGTGCTTGGGGCGTGTGGGCGAGCAGCTGCTGGTGAGCCTGGCGGCTCACGGCGTGGAAGACGTCGTGCTGGTCGACGGCGTGTGCTCGACCTGCAAATACGGGCACGTGTCGCCGGCGGTCGACGCAACCGTGGACGCGGCGGCGGACTTGCTTGAGACGGTCGACGCGCCTGTGGTTATCACGCGCACCTCGGAGTTCCCGCCTGAGGTGCGCGCGAAGGATGCCTTGGCGGTGCGGGGCGCCGCGCGGCGGGGCTTCTTCTCCCAGGCAAGCGGGTACGCGAAAAACGTGGGGCTCACGGTGGCGGAAAAGGCCGTGGCGGACGCGTTGCATCAAAACCAGAAGCAGAAGCTGCACACGCTGCGCGACCGCTTGGGCGCGGGCAAAAGCGGCAAGATGCCCACGTTCTCGTCCGAGCGCAACATGGCGTTTATGGACGCGTTGTGCCAGATCGGCGAGCGCACGGGCGCGCTGGCGGCCATGGAGGACGGCGACGTGCCCGCGGCCTCCGATGCCCCCGCAACCTTGGCTTCGCGGCACTTCGGCGTGGTGGGCATCGACGCCGAGAAGTGCTCAGGCTGCGGCATGTGCGTGATGTTTTGCCCCACCGAGGCGCTGAAATACTCGACGCTTGAGGAACCCGCCGACGAGCAGCGGCGCTACCTTGAGTTCCAAGTCGCCGACTGCACCCAATGCGGCCTTTGCGTCGACGTGTGTCTGCGCCACTGCCTCGACTTGTCGACGCGCGTGCCCGTGCGAGAGCTGTTCGACTTCGAGCCGCGCCTCATCGAGATTCCGCGTCCCCAGAAGCCGGCCAAGCTTTTCAACCGCAACCGCTAGCGAGGCGTCGACAAACGCGCGAAGCAGATCGCCGCGACGCACTCGCACGACGTCGGGATTCGCCGCAGCGCGGCGACGCCCAGCACCCAGCGCCCAGC